>NZ_JBSFNQ010000002.1:0-234789 GCF_053981115.1 Streptomyces sp. NPDC003691
TCCTCCTTGCGCCCGGGGGCGTCTTGGCCCTTGTGGGGGTTCTCGTCGGGCATGTCGAAAATGGTCTGAAGCGATAAGAGCCGCGGATGCAGCAGCCCGGGACCGTGGGGGTCCGGGGGACGGCGGCCCGGGGTCAGGCCTCCCCGGCCGTGCGGCGCAGCTTCCGGGCCGCGAGGCCGCCGAGGAGGAGGACGGTCAGCCCGCCCGCGCCGGCCGCCGCGAGACCGGCCGTCCCGGCCGGTCCGCCGCCGCCTGCCGGGGCGGGGGCGGCCCGCTCCGGGGCCGCCGCCGGGGCCGCCTGCGCGGCGGGGCTTCCGTAGCCGCCCGCCGCGCCCTTCTTCGCGTACGCGGTGCCCGGGAGTTTGTCGCCGTACGCGGCCGACACCCGGGCCCGGTAGGCGGCCAGGCCGGTGCCCCCGGCGCCCACGGCCCGTACCGCGTCCTCGTCGAGCGGCAGCACCCTGTTGCCGCCGGTCACGTACCAGGCGTCGGTCTGCGGCTCCCGGAAGACCGTCCCGCCGGGCAGTTTGGCGGCGCCCGCCTTCGCGTACCGGAACTCGTCGTCGCCGGTGGCGATGTTCACCACCTGCCAGCCGGAGCCGGTCTCGGCCGTCCAGACGGATGCCGCCTGTCCGTCCGAGGAGACCGCCGGGGTGGCCAGGAACTCGCTGCGGGCGACCGGGGCGCCCTTCTTCCCGGCCACGAAGTCCGGCGACAGGACGTAGACCGCGACGGTCGCACCGGCGGCGCGCGGCGCGGCGGCCGACCGGGCCACCGCGCCGTCCCGGGCGAAGAAGCGGGAGAGCGTCGCGAGGGTGGCCGGGGAGGTGGCGGCGGCCCGGGCCGCCGCCAGGTCCGCGGCGGCGGCCGGGGCCGGTACGGGGACGGGGGCCGCGGAGGCCTGTCCGGTCAGGGTGCCGAGCGCCCCGAGGGCCAGGCAGACGGCGGCCCCGGCGAGGGCGGCCTCTCTCGCGGCTCCGGTACGGGCCGGTGCGGTGCGGGGGGTCCGCTTCATGGCGCTCACGCTCCGATCCGGTACAGCGAGTGGGTCCACGAGAAGGAGCTGTTGTTCACGTACCAGGAGTGGGAGGCCCAGTTGTAGCGGGAGCTGGAGGGCCACGGGTCGGCCCAGTAGACCAGGCTGTTCGCGGTGTCGTAGCCGTGGATGACATGCATGTGGCCGCCGCCGGAGGACCACTGGATCCGGGTCTCGACGGGCCGGTTGGCGTTGATCTCGGTCTGGACGGCGGTGTAGCGCAGCCAGTCGGCGATATAGGTGCCGGGACTGACGCCCGTCCAGCGCAGCCCGGTCTGCACAGTGGCCAGGGTGGCCTGCGAGTTGGGGCACTCGGTGTTCTGGGAGCGGTTGAAGGCGGCGTTGCAGAACTGGTTCTGGGAGTAGTTGCGGCCGTAGTAGTTGGCGATGGTGTTGCCCGCGGCGGCCCAGCACCAGTTGGTCTTCAGCTGAGCTTGCATCGCGATATTCAGTTTCTTCCAGGCGAGGGCTCCGACGTCGCCGGGGCCGCTCTGACCGGCCCCGGCCGGAGCCGGTGCCACGGCGGCGGGGGGTGCCGCCGCCGCCGACTGCGCGGTGGACAGCGGAAGGCCGACCACCGCGGCGAGGACGGCCGCCACGGCGGCGAGCCGTCTCGTGGTGTTGCTCATCGCGTTCCTCCCGAAGGAATGGTGGGGGTGGAGGAGCGCGTCCGGACGCTGCTCGTCGAGCATCAGTCCTTGTCCGGGGCAGGTCAACACGCTTCAATGCGGGGGACACGGCGCTGTGAACGGCCCGACCGGGTTGTGAACGGCCCGCCCGGTCCCACCTGCGCCGCCACCGCGGCCCGGCACCGGCGGCGGTCCGGGCCCGTGAACGTTCACCCGCGCCCGGCTCCCGCGCGGGCCGACGCGCGGCACAGGCCCGGAAACCGCGCGGACCGGCCGCGGTCCGCCCGGCGCGCCGGGACGCGACGCCGCTGGAGGTATCCATGGGTCACACCGAAGCCGATCTGGCGCAGGTGCTGCACACCGGCCCCTTCCATCTGGCGCTGCGGGCCGCGCTCTCGGTGCGCGGGCTGCCGCTCCAGCGGGTCCAGCACCATCTCGCCCACCGCGGTATCAAGGTCGGGGTCACCAGCCTCAGCTACTGGCAGCAGGGCGCCCGCCGCCCCCAGCGGCCGGAGTCGCTGCGGGCCGTACGGGCCCTGGAGGAGGTACTCGACCTGCCGGGGAACTCGCTGACCCGGCTGCTGGGCGCCGGGGAGCAGTCCGAGGTCGAACGGCCGCCGTCCCGTTCGTACCGCTCGCTGCTGGAGGTCTCGGACACCGTGGAGGCGCTGCTGGCCGATCTGGAGTCGCCCGCGGACGGCGGACTGCACACGGTCGGCCACCACGAGCGGGTCCGGATCGGAGCCGCCCGCGAACTGCTGGGCCGGGACTCCCAGCACGTCGTACGGGCCCATCGCGACGGGGTCGACCGCTGCCTCGCCATCCACCGCGGCGACCCGGGCTGCGAACCGGCGCGGGTGCAGGTCAGCGCGTTGGAGAACTGCCGTACGGGACGGGTGCGGCGGGATCGGGAGAGCGCGATCGTGGTCGCGGAGCTGCTCTTCGACACCCGGCTGCGGGCCGGGGAGACGTACTTCTTCGGCTACGGCTTCGAGGACGGCACGGGCGGTCCGAGCGCCGAGTACGTCCGCGGCTTCACCTACGCGGGCGGGCAGTACGTGCTCCAGGTGCGCTTCGACGAGGGGGCGCTGCCCGCGCGCTGCCGCCGGTTCTCCCAGGCGACCACCGGGGCACCGCGCGGCGGCCGCTCCGAACTGACGCTCAGCGGCCGCCACCGTACGGTCCATCTGGTCGAGCAGGGGGTCCGGCCGGGGATCCTGGGGATCGACTGGGACTGGGAGTGAACGCGGAGCCGTCCGGGGCGGGCGAGGGCCCGCGGGGATCACCGGGTCACCGGGTCACCGGACCGTAGGAGGCCCGGTCGGGGCACCGCAGCCGTTTCCAGGGCCGGGGCCCGGGCCTGCCGGGTCGTTGCGCCCCGGTGTCCGCCGGTCCTCCCGGGCCCGGGGCCGCGGACCGGCCCGGCCGGTCAGGCCTCGGGGCCCGCGATCAGACGGCCGTCGCGGACCACGACCGGGACCTGCGGCAGCGGGACGGTCGCCGGGCCGTTGAGCGCCTCTCCGGTGGTGATGTCGAAGCGGCTGCCGTGACAGGGGCAGTTGCCCTCGATGCCCTCGACCTTGTCGAGCGCGCAGCCCGCGTGGGTGCACTGCGCGCTGAACGCCTTGTACTCGCCCTTCGCCGGGCAGCTCACCACGAGCCGCTGCTCCCGGTAGAGCTTGGCGCCGCCGACCGGCACCGCGTCCGCCGCGCCCAGGTCGACGGGAGCGGTGGGCGTGGGCGTCTTCGCATGCCCGAGCTTGGACTCCGTGGAGCAGGCGGCGACCCCCAGGCCCGCGGCTCCGGCGAGGGCCGCGCCTTTCAGCACGGTGCGGCGGGCGGCGGGGGTGGCGGCGGACATAGGGGGCTCCGGTGGTTCGGGGGCGAGCGTACGGGGCCGGGGCCGGCTGACCGGTCGTGCGCCGGTCCGGGGCGTACCGGTCCGGCACCGGTCCGGGCCGGCGGCGACTGGTCCGACGATACCGGCGCGGACCGGGCGCCCCGAGGCCGGGCTCCCTCCCCGCCGCCGCCCGTGCTCCCTCCCCCGGCGGCCGGGCCATGGGCTACGTTCGGACCATGATCGTCGTCGCCGGAGAGGCACTGATCGACCTGGTCCCCCTCGCCGCGCCGGAGCCCGGGGGGCCGCTGCCGGCACTGGTGCCCCGGCCCGGCGGCGGCCCGTACAACACAGCGATCGCGCTGGGCCGACTCGGGGGACCGGCCGCGTTCTGCTCCCGGGTCTCGGCGGACGGGTTCGGGGACGCCCTGGTGGCGGGGCTGGCGGCGGCCGGGGTCGGCACGGCGTACGTGGCCCGGGGGCCGGAGCCGACGACCCTGGCGGTCGCCACGGTCGGACCGGACGGTTCGGCGGGCTACTCCTTCTACGCCGGGGGCACGGCGGACCGGCTGTTCGAGCTGCCGCCGCCGCTGCCGCCGGAGACCCGGGCGGTGGCGTTCGGCACCTGCTCGCTGGTCCTCGAACCGGGCGCCTCCGCCTACGAGGCACTGCTGCGCAGGGAGTCCCGGCTCGGGCGGTGCGTCCTGCTGGACCCCAATGTGCGGCCGGCGCTGATCCCGGACGCCGCCGCCTACCGCGAGCGGTTCCGCTCGTGGCTGCCGTACGTCTCGGTGCTGAAGCTCTCCGAGGACGACGCGGCCTGGCTGGGCGGGGTCCCGGAGGGGCCGGGTGCCGTGGTGCTGACCCGGGGCGCCGCGGGGCTGACGGTCCGGACCCGGGGCGGGGTACGGGTCTCGGTCCCGGCGGTCCCGGTGGAGATCGCCGACACCATCGGCGCGGGCGACACCGTGAACGCGGCCCTGCTGCACGGGCTGGCGGCCCGGGACGCCCTCTCGGCGGACACGATGGCCGTCCTCGGTCCCGGCGACTGGTACGAGATCCTCGCGCTGGCCGCCCGCGCGGCCGCCGTGACCTGCTCCCGCCCGGGCGCCGAGCCGCCGTACGCGGCGGAACTGGCGTAGCGCCGACGGGCTTCCCGGCGTACACGGCCCGTTGCCCGGCGGGACGGGCGGCCCTTGCGGGAGAACGGCCCGGGGCCCGTACCGGCGCGGACAACGCGCGGTACGGGCCCCGGCTCCGGACGACGGGCTCGCGCCCGCCCGCGGGCTACGCCTTGCGGGCGCGGGCCGCCGTCTTCTTCGCGGCCGGCTTCTTCGCCGCGGCCTTCGCCGGTGCGGCCAGCGCCTTCTTCACGGCCCGCTTGCGCGGCGCGGCCGAACGGGGTGCGGCGGAGGCGTCGCTGACCCGCTCCGGGTCGAGGGTGTCCCGGAGGAACTTGCCGGTGTGGCTCGCGGGGACGCCCGCGACCTCCTCCGGGGTGCCCTCGGCGACCACCAGACCGCCGCCGCTGCCGCCCTCGGGACCCATGTCGACCACCCAGTCGGCGGTCTTGATCACATCGAGGTTGTGCTCGATGACGATGACCGTGTTGCCCTTGTCGACCAGGCCCGAGAGCACCGTGATCAGCTTGCTGATGTCCTCGAAGTGCAGACCCGTGGTCGGCTCGTCGAGCACGTACACCGTGCGCCCGGTGGAGCGCTTCTGGAGCTCGGAGGCGAGCTTCACCCGCTGTGCCTCACCGCCGGAGAGCGTGGTGGCGGGCTGGCCGAGCCGGACGTACCCCAGACCGACCTCGTTGAGGGTCCGCAGATGGCGGGCGATCGTCGGTACGGCCTCGAAGAAGCCGAGCGCCTCCTCGATGGGCATGTCGAGGACCTCGGCGATGGACTTGCCCTTGTAGTGGACCTCCAGCGTCTCCCGGTTGTACCGCGCGCCGTGGCAGACCTCGCACGGGACATAGACGTCCGGGAGGAAGTTCATCTCGATTTTGATGGTGCCGTCGCCGGAGCAGTTCTCGCAGCGGCCGCCCTTGACGTTGAAGGAGAACCGGCCGGGCTGGTAGCCCCGCACCTTCGCCTCCATGGTCTCGGCGAAGAGCTTCCGGACATGGTCGAAGACACCGGTGTACGTCGCCGGGTTGGAGCGCGGGGTACGGCCGATGGGCGACTGGTCGACATGGACGACCTTGTCCACCAGGTCGTCGCCGTCGACCCGGGTGTGGCGCCCCGGCACCGACTTCGCGCCGTTCAGCTCACGGGCGAGATGGGTGTAGAGGATGTCGTTGACCAGCGTGGACTTACCGGATCCGGAGACTCCGGTGACCGCGGTGAACACCCCGAGCGGGAAGGAGACGTCGATGTCCCTGAGGTTGTTCTCCCGGGCGCCGCGGACCGTGATCCGGCGCTCCGGATCGGCCGGCCTGCGGATGTCGGGGGTCGCGATGGCCTTCTTCCCGGAGAGGTACTGGCCGGTCGCGGAGCCGTCGTTGGCCAGCAGTTCGGCCAGCGGCCCCGAGTGGACGACCTTGCCGCCGTGCTCACCGGCGCCCGGGCCGATGTCGACCACCCAGTCGGCCACCTTGATGGTGTCCTCGTCGTGCTCGACGACGATCAGGGTGTTGCCCATGTCGCGGAGCCGGACCAGGGTTTCGATCAGCCGGTGGTTGTCCCGCTGGTGCAGACCGATGGAGGGCTCGTCGAGGACGTAGAGCACACCGACGAGACCGGAACCGATCTGGGTGGCGAGCCGGATCCGCTGCGCCTCGCCGCCGGAGAGCGTCCCGGCGGCCCGGTTGAGGGAGAGGTAGTCCAGGCCCACGTCGACCAGGAACCGCAGCCGCTCGTTGACCTCCTTCAGCACCCGCTCGGCGATCTTCTTGTCGCGGGCGGTCAGCTTCAGCCGGCCGAGGAACTCGGCGCACTCGCTGATCGACATCCCGGAGACATCGGCGATGGAACGGTCCATCACGGTCACCGCGAGGACGACCGGCTTCAGCCGGGTGCCCTCACAGGTGGGGCAGGGCACCTCGCGCATATAGCCCTCGAAGCGCTCACGGCTGGAGTCGCTCTCGGCCTCCTGGTGCCGCCGCCGCACGAACTGCACGGCGCCCTCGAAGGCCGGGGTGGTGTAGGCGCGCTCCCTGCCGTACCGGTTGCGGTAGCGGACCTCGACCTGCGTCTTGTGGCCGTAGAGCAGCGCCTTCCTGGCGCGCTGCGGCAGCCCCGCCCACGGCATCTCGGTGGAGAAGCCGAGGGCCTGCGCCAGCCCGCCGATCAGCCGGCCGAAGTACTCCTTGGTGTGGCCGTGGGACCAGGGGTGGATCGCGCCGTCGTCGAGCGACTTGTCCGGGTCGGGGACGATCAGCTCGGCGTCGACCTCCATCCGGGTGCCGATGCCGGTGCAGTCGGGGCAGGCGCCGAAGGGGGAGTTGAAGGAGAAGGAGCGGGGCTCCAGCTCCTCGAAGGAGAGGTCGTCGTACGGGCAGTACAGATGCTCCGAGAACATCCGCTCGCGCTCGGGGTCGTCCTCGGGGAGGTCGACGAAGTCGAGCACGACCATGCCGCCGGAGAGCCCGAGTGCGGTCTCCACGGAGTCCGTGAGCCGCCGCTTGGCGCTGTCCTTGACGGTCAGGCGGTCGACGACCACCTCGATGGTGTGCTTCTCCTGCTTTTTCAGCTTCGGCGGCTCGGCGAGCTGGATCGTCGCCCCGTCGACCCGGGCCCGGCTGTACCCCTTGGTCTGGAGGTCGGCGAAGAGGTCGAGGAACTCGCCCTTGCGCTCGCGCACCAGCGGTGAGAGCACCTGGAAGCGGCTGCCCTCGGGCAGCTCCAGCACCCGGTCCACGATGGCCTGCGGCGACTGCCGGGAGATCGGGCGGCGGCACTCGGGACAGTGCGGCTTGCCGATCCGGGCGAAGAGCAGCCGGAGGTAGTCGTAGACCTCGGTGATGGTGCCCACGGTGGAGCGGGGGTTGCGCGAGGTCGACTTCTGGTCGATCGAAACGGCCGGGGAGAGGCCCTCGATGAAATCGACGTCGGGCTTGTCCATCTGCCCCAGGAACTGCCGTGCGTAGGACGACAGGGACTCCACGTAACGGCGCTGGCCCTCGGCGAAGATCGTGTCGAAGGCGAGCGACGACTTGCCCGACCCCGAGAGACCCGTGAACACGATGAGGGAGTCACGGGGGAGGTCGAGCGAGACGTTCTTCAGATTGTGCTCGCGAGCGCCACGGACGATAAGACGGTCGGCCACGCCGGGTCCGCACCTTTCTTGAGTGATCCGGTCCTGAAGGGAGGCACCGGCCGGTGACGGCCACGGACCGGACCTTCAAGCCTACGGCGGTCGCCGAGGCGGCGGACCGGTTCCGCCGGATGCCCGCTGCGCGGGGCGCCGGCCGGACCGGTCGCGGTCGGGATGCCCGACGACCAAGGATGCCTGACCCCAGGCTATAGCACGTACATTCGATTTATCGCGGTCCGGAGACACCTTCACCCGATCGTGTGGCCGATCCCCCGCCGATCCCCCCATGGAGCAGGCGGGTCACCGGCGCGGAATCCGTGCCGGGAACGGGCGGGCGGCGGACTATCGTCGGCCGCATGACCGATCCCCGGCACGACCTCGCCCTGCTCCGCGCGGCCACCGAGCGGCTGCTCACCACGGCCCACACCCTGGACAACGCGGCTCTGGCCGGCCCGTCACGGCTTCCGGGCTGGACCCGTGGGCATGTTCTGGCACATCTCTCCCGGAACGCCGAGGCGCTGGTGAACGTCCTGGAGGGGCGTCCCATGTACGCGAGCGCCGACGCCCGCGACACCGATATCGAGAAGGGGGCGGACCGCCCGCTCGACGTCCAGCTCGCCGATGTCCGCGACAGCGCGGCCCGGCTGCACGCCGTACTGGCCCTGCCCGCGGACCAGGAGCGGACGGTCGTCCTGCGCAACGGCGTCACGGACCGGGCCGCCCGGATCCCCTTCCGCCGGCTCGTGGAGGTCGAGCTGCACCATGTCGACCTCGGTGCCGGGCACGAGCTGGAGGACCTCCCGGAGGAGTTCCTGCTGCGCGAGACCGCGTTCCTCGCCGACCGCTTCAGCGGTCACCCGGACGTGCCCCCGGTCCGGATCACGGCCTCCGGCAGCACGGCCTCCGGCGGCCCCGGCACCTGGCGCACCGGACGCGACGGCGCCGGTGACGATCCGGCCGGGGTCCTGGTCGAGGGGCCGCCCGCGTCCCTGGTCGGCTGGCTCGCCGGGCGCCGTACGGACGACCCCGCCCTGACCGCGACCGCCCCGGACGGCACCCCGGCGGCACCGCCCGCGCTGCCCGCCCTGTAACGCGCCGCGGCCGGGGGACGGCGGCCCGGACCGGCGTCCCCCGGTGCCGATAGGCTCGCCCCATGACGTACAGCGGAGCGGTGAAGGTCGGCGGACCGGCGGACGTGCACGAGCTGGCGGAGCTGATGATCTCCAAGGTCGCGGTCGGCCCGATGGACAACAACAGTTATCTGCTGCGCTGCCGGGCCACCGGGGAGCAGCTGCTGATCGACGCGGCGGCCGAGCCGGAGACACTGCTCCGGCTGATCGGGGACGACTCCGCGGCGTCCGTGGTGACCACCCACCGTCACGGCGACCACTGGCAGGCGCTGGCCGAGGTGGTGGCCGCGACCGGCGCCCGGACGTACACGGGGCGGTACGACGCCGAGGGCGTTCCCGTACCGACCGACGTCCTGGTCGACGACGGCGACGAGATCCGCGTGGGCCGGGTACGGCTCACGGCCCGGCATCTCGTCGGCCACACCCCCGGTTCCATCGCCCTGGTCTACGACGATCCGCAGGGCCATCCGCACGTGTTCACCGGGGACTGCCTCTTCCCCGGCGGCATCGGCAACACCCACCAGGACCCCGCGGCCTTCGAGCGGCTCCTCGGGGACGTCGAGACGAAGCTCTTCGGCCCGCTGCCGGACGAGACCTGGGTCTATCCGGGCCACGGCAACGACACCACCCTCGGCGCCGAGCGCCCCCACCTCGCGGAGTGGCGCGCCCGCGGCTGGTGACCGTACCGACGGCCACCGCCCCCGCTCGAAGCCGGCGCGGGGGCGGTCGCGTCAGGGCGGCAGTACCGCCGTGACCACCAGTCCGCCGCCCTCGCGGGCGCGGGCCGTCACCGTGCCGCCGTGGGCCCGGGCCACCGCGCGGACGATGGAGAGTCCGAGCCCGGCCCCCTTGGCGCTGATCAGCCGGTCCCGGCCGAGCCGCCGGAAGGGCTCGAAGAGGGTCGGTACGTCGAACGGGGTCACCGGGGGGCCGGTGTTGACCACCTCGACCACGGCCCCGCCGCCGGGCGCGGGGCGGCTGGTGACCCGTACGGTGCCACCGGGTCCGGTGTTGTGCCGGATACCGTTTTCGACCAGGTTGTGCACCAGCCGTTCGAGCAGCAGGGCGTTTCCGCCGGCCGTCGCCTCGGCCGCGGACTCCTCGACGGCGACTCCGGCGGCCCGGGCCTCGGGCGCGGTCTGGGCGACGACATGGGTGACCACGTCGGCGAGGTCGACCGGGATCCGCTCGCCGACCTCGTTCTCCGAGTCCACGAGCAGCAGCAGCCCGCTGATCAGCCGTTCGTGCCGGTGGTTGATCTCCAGCAGGTCGGCCCCGAGCTGCTTCAGGTCCTCGGAGGCGGTCCTGCGGTGCATCGCCACCTCGACCAGGGCCCGCCCCAGGGTGAGCGGGGTGCGCAGCTCGTGGGAGGCGTTGGCGACGAACCTGCGCTGGCCGTCGAAGGAGCGGTCCAGGCGCTCGACCATGGTGTCGAAGGTGTCGGCGAGGTCCTTCACCTCGTCCCGGGGGCCGGCCAGGGCGATCCGCTCGTGCAGTCCGCGCCCGGCGGCGGGGGCCGCGGCGATCCGGCGGGCGGTCTCGGTGACCTGGCGCAGCGGGGCCAGGACCCGTCCGGCGACCAGCCAGCCGAAGCCCGCGGCGGCACCCCCGACCACCACCAGCACCAGGCCGCCCTGGCTGAGCAGGCTGGTGGCGGCCGCCTCCCGGATCTCCTCGCGGTGCGCCTTCAGCAGTTCGGTGCCGTCGGGCGGGCTGCTGCCGCGCGCTCCGCCGGGGAGTTCGTACGACACCTCCGGCGGTGCGGGTGTCCCGGTGGGCGCCGTACCGGCGGACGGCGCCTTCTGCACCAGCTTGGCGGTGCCCGGCATCTGCTGTTCGAAGAGCACGTACGTCACTCCCAGCAGCACTACCCCGGCGACCATGAACAGTCCGCCGTAGATCAGGGTCAGCCGGGCCCGCAGCGGCAGCTTCTCGGGCCGGAGCAGACGGTTCCGGCGGTCCCCCGGCCCCGGGGCACGGACCGCGGCGGGGCGGCGGCGGGCCCGGGGGCCGTGGACCGGCCGGGGCCCGGGCCCGGGGGCGGGCGGGGCGGCGGCCGGTCCGTCCGGCGGGACGGGAGCGGCGGAGCCGGGGGTCATGAGATGCGGTACCCCACTCCCATGACGGTCTCGACCACCGGCGGATCGCTGAGCTTCCGCCGGAGTTTGAGGACGACCAGCCGGACCGCGCCGGTGAACGGGTCCGCGTTCTCGTCCCACGCCTTCTCCAGCAGCTGCTCGGTGGAGACGGCGGCCCCCTCGGCGCGCAGCAGCTCGGTGAGGACCGCGAACTCCTTGGGCGACAGGGGGACGTACCGCCCGTCGCGGAAGACCTCGCGGCGGGCCGGGTCGAGGGTGATGCCCGCGCGGCGGAGGACGGGCGGCGCGGCGGGCCGCGACCTGCGGCCGAGTGCCTGGACCCGGGCGGCCAGTTCGGGAAAGGCGAAGGGCTTGGTGAGGTAGTCGTCGGCGCCCAGGCCGAGACCGCGGACCCGGTCGGCGATCTCCACGGCGGCGGTGAGCATCAGCACCCGGGCGGTGGTCCCGGTGTCCGTGATGGCGCGGCACACCTCGTCGCCGTGGACGACCGGCAGATCGCGGTCGAGCACGACGACGTCGTAGTCGTTGACGCCGACGCGCTCCAGCGCCGCCGCGCCGTCGTGGGCGACGTCGACGGCGTGGGTGTCCTCGCGCAGCCACTCCGCGATCGCGTCGGCGAGTCTCGGCTCGTCCTCCACCACCAGTACGCGCATGAGTTGCCCTTTCCCCGTGTTCCCGTTGTGCGGCGCCGTACCGGCCGCGGCGCTGCCGCGGCGGGCGGCGTCCCCGGCGCGGCCCCGTGGTGCGCCGGATCACTCCGCCATGGTGAACAGCGGGACGTTTCCGCCGCGTTAGTTCGGCGCGTCGGGGCTCCGGAGAGCAATCACGCGGTGAAATCCGGCCGGATCCCGCGTCCCCGTACGCCGCGTCCCGTACATCTCGTGCCTGTACGTCTTCTGCCCGTACATCTCGTGCCCGCACGTCTCCTGCCCGTACGTCTCGTGCCCGCCCGGCCCGGCCCGTACGGTGAGCGCCGCGGCGGCCCGGAAACGGCGGGGAAACGGCGGTGGGCGTTCCATCGGTCGCCGAGGGGCCGGAATCGCCCGGCCCCCGGCACAAGGAGACCAACCATGCGAGCACTCACCCGCCGGGGCCGGGCCGCCGGGGTACCGGCCGCCCTGGCGCTGGCGCTGGCGCTGGCGCTGACCGGATGCGGTTCGGGCGGGGGCGGCGATCCGAAGGTGGCCTCGGCCCCCTCGGCGAAGGAGACGGGCGGCCCGGCGCGGGACGGCGCGCCGGGAGACACGGCGGTGCCCGACGACGACCGGGCCAAGGCCCGGAAGTTCGCGGACTGCCTGCGGAAACACGGACTGGACGTGGGGGATCCGGAGGAGGGCCGGTTCACCATGGACGGCAACGGGCTGTCCGAGGAGAAGGCGAAGAAGGCGACGGAGGCGTGCCGGGCGTTCCAGCCGCAGGGCAAGGGCAAGGGCAAGGGGAAGCCCGACGCGAAGATGGTCGAGGCGATGCGGACGTTCGCCGAGTGCATGCGGACCAACGGGGTGGAGAAGTTCCCCGACCCGGCCTCGGGCGGCGGGATACAGATCGACGGCAGCATCACCGAGGACCCCGATTTCAAGGCGGCCGAGAAGAAGTGCCAGGCCGATATGCCGAAGGGGCCCGGGAAGAAGGACCTCGATGGGTGAGCGGGGGACCGCCCCGGACGGTACGGGGGGTACGGGGGTGCGGGACACCGCGGACGTACCGGCCGGCACGGGAGCTCCGGACACGGCGCAGGTACCGGGCGGCACAGGTCTCCCGGGTGACGCGGAGGCCCCGGGCGGCGCGGCCCCGGACCCCGCGGAGCGGCCGGCGCCGCCCGCACCCCGGCGCAGGCGACGGCGCGGACGGCGGGCCGCCGCCGTCCTCGTGGTGCTCGCCGCGGGCGGCGCGGCGGCCGTCGCCGGACTCGGTCTCACCGGCGGCGCGGACGCCGGCGGCGGGAGTTCCGACGGGCTGCCGCCGAACACCGCGAAGGTGACCCGGCAGACGCTGCGGGACATCCAGACCGCGGACGGCGCGCTCGGCCACGGCGATACCGCGGAGGTCGTCAGCCGGGTGACCGGCACGGTCACCTCCGTACCGGAGAGCGGGCAGCGGATCGGCCGCGGGCAGGCGCTGTACGCGGTGGACGACAAGCCGGTGACGCTGATGTACGGCTCCCTGCCCGCGTACCGCCCGCTGAAGGAGGGGACCGAGGGGCCGGACGTCCGGCAGCTGGAGCGGAATCTGCGGGCGCTGGGCCACACCGGTTTCACCGTGGACGAGGAGTTCACCGAGGCGACCGCCACGGCCGTGAAGGCATGGCAGGAGGACCTCGGGCTGGACGAGACCGGGGTGGTGGACCTGGGGCGCGTCGTCTTCGCCCCCGCCGCGATCCGGGTCGACGCGCTGGAGGCCGCCCCGGGCGGCCCGGTGCAGCAGGGCGGCAAGGTCCTCTCGTACACCGGTACCGCCAGGGCCGTCACGGTCGAACTGGAGCCGGAGCATCTGCGGCTGGTGAAGAAGGGCGGCTCGGTGACCGTCACCCTCCCCGACAACAGCCGGGCGGAGGGCCGGATCGACCAGGTCTCCACCGTCATCGAACCCGCCACCGGCCAGCAGGAGGCGACCACCAAGGTCGAGGTGATCGTCGCCCTGACCGGCGACAAGGCACAGAAGGCGGCGGCGAGGTTCGGCTCGGCTTCGGTGGACGTCGACTTCGTCGCCGGGACCCGCCGGAACGTCCTGACCGTCCCGGTCGCGGCCCTGCTGGCGTTCGCGGGCGGCGGCTTCGGCGTGGAGGTGGTCGCCGGCACCACCTCCACCTATCTGCCGGTGACCACGGGCCTGTTCGCCGAGGGACGGGTGGAGATCTCCGGCCGGGGCGTCACCGAAGGCGCGGTCGTGGGGATGCCCAAGTGATCGAGCTGGAGGAAGTCACCAAGGTGTACCCCGGCGGGGTGGCCGCCCTCGCCGGAGTGTCGCTGCGGATCGGCCGCGGCGAGCTGGTGGGGATCGTAGGCCCGTCCGGTTCGGGGAAGTCGACGATGCTGCATGTCCTCGGCACGCTGGACCGGCCGTCGTCGGGGCGGGTACGGATCGACGGGTACGACACCGGGGCGCTGCCCGATCACCGGCTCTCCGCGCTGCGGGCCCGCCGCATCGGCTTCGTGTTCCAGCACTTCCATCTGGCGGCCGGGACCACGGCGCTCGACAATGTCGCCGACGGGCTGCTCTACAGCGGGCTGCGGCGCGCGGAGCGGCGCCGCCGGGCCGCCGCGGCGCTGGAGCGGGTCGGGCTCGGGCACCGGACGGACCATGAGCCGCACGAGCTGTCGGGCGGTGAGAAACAGCGGGTGGCGATCGCCCGCGCGGTGGCCGGGGATCCCCCGCTGCTCCTCGCCGACGAGCCCACGGGGGCCCTCGACTCCGTATCGGGGGACGGGGTGATGGCGCTGCTGCGGCAGCTCAACCGGGCGGGCACCACCGTCCTGGTCATCACCCACGACCGGGAGATCGCGGCCTCGCTGCCCCGGCAGGTGCTGATGCGGGACGGGCTGATGGTGGCCGACACCCGGTACGGCGCGGGAGCCACTGGCACGGCCCCTGGTACGGGAGGGGCGGGCACGGCCCTTGGTGCGGGAGCCACTGGCACGGCCCTTGTTGCGGGAGGGGCGGGCGCGGCGCGGGAAGCCGGTACGGCCACCGCGGGCACGGCCGCCGGAGCCCCGGCGGCCGGTGCGGGAAGCCCCGGCGACCCGGTGGCGGGGAGTACGGGGGCGGCCCGGTGAGCCCGCGTACCGCGGCCCTCCCCCGGTCCGGCGGCGCCCCGCCGGACCGCGCCCGGCCGCGCCGCGGGCGGCGGGCGGAGGTCCGGGAGCTGCGGCCCGCGAAGCTGGGTCCAGGGGATGTCCTGCGGGTCGGCGCGGTGGGGCTGCGGACCCGTCCGCTGCGTGCCTTCCTCTCGGCACTGGGCATCGCGATCGGCATCGCCGCGATGGTCGCCGTGGTGGGCATCTCCTCGTCGTCCCGGGCCGAGCTGGACCGGCAGCTGAGCGCGCTGGGCACCAATCTGCTCACCGTCGCGCCGGGCTCCACGCTGACCGGCGGGGCGGCCCGGCTGCCGCTGGAGTCCGAGGCCATGGTGGGCCGGATCGGACCGGTCGAGGAGGTGTCGGCGATCGGGAAGATCACCGATGCCAGGATTTTCCGGACCGGCCGGATCCCCGAGGCGGAGACCAACGGTCTGGCGGCCTATGCCGCCCGGACCGATCTCCTGGAGACCGTCGCGGCCGAGCTGTCCGCCGGGACCTGGCTGAACGGGGCCACGGGCCGCTATCCGGCGGTGGTCCTCGGTTCGGAGGCGGCACAGTTGCTGGGCATCGGACGGCCGGGCCCGGAGGTCCGGGTCCTGGTCGGGGACCGGCTGTTCACCGTGGTGGGGATCCTGGCACCGGCCGCGCTGACGCCCGAGCTGGACGACGCGGCGCTGGTGGGCTGGCCGGTGGCGGTCTCGGCGCTGGGCTTCGACGGGCATCCGACGACGGTCTACACCCGGTCCGCGGACTCGGCGGTGGAGAGCGTACGGAACGTCCTCGGGGCGACGGCCAATCCCGAGGCGCCCAGCGAGGTCGACGTCTCCCGCCCCTCGGACGCGCTGGCCGCGCGGCAGGCGGCGGACCAGGCGTTCACGGCCCTGCTGCTGGGGCTGGGCGCGGTCGCCCTGCTGGTGGGCGGGGTCGGGGTGGCCAACACCATGGTCATCTCGGTGCTGGAGCGGCGGGCCGAGATCGGGCTGCGGCGCTCCCTGGGGGCGACCCGGGGTCAGATCCGTACGCAGTTCCTCGCCGAGTCGCTGCTGCTGTCGGCGCTCGGCGGGCTGGGCGGCGCGGTCCTCGGTTCCGGTGTCACCGTCGGGTACGCGGTCTACCAGGGCTGGCCCTCGGTGGTCCCGCTGTGGGCGGTCTCCGGGGGGATCGGCGCCACGCTGGGCATCGGCGCGCTGGCCGGTCTCTATCCGGCGGTACGGGCCGCCCGGCTCTCCCCCACCGAGGCGCTGGCCACTCCTTAGCCGACACCCCTTTAGCCGACACCCCGGCAGGCGGGACGCGAAAGGGTGGGTACGGCGGCCTTCCGGCCGTCGTACCCACCCTTCGGTCGCGCTGTCCCCCGCGGGGGGGGCGTCAGGCGTCGACGCTGTCCTTCGGGGAGCCGTCGCCGTCGGTCCCGGACTCGGAACCGGCCGCGGCCGCTTCCTCGGCCTCCAGCTTCGCCTGCTTCTTGGAGGCGATCAGGCTGGTGATGGTGGTGATGACCAGCACACCGCCGATGACGGAGAGCGAGAACGGGATGGAGATCTCCGGGACGGAGACGCCGCTCTCGTGGAGTGCGTGCAGCACCAGCTTCACACCGATGAAGCCGAGGATCACCGACAGGCCGTAACTGAGGTGGACCAGCTTCTTCAGCAGTCCGCCGATCAGGAAGTACAGCTGGCGCAGACCCATCAGGGCGAACGCGTTGGCGGTGAAGACGATGTACGGGTCCTGGGTCAGGCCGAAGATCGCGGGGATCGAGTCCAGGGCGAACAGGATGTCCGTGGTGCCGATGGCGAGCATGACCACCATCAGCGGGGTCATGATGCGCTTGCCGTTCTTCTGGATGAACAGCTTGGTGCCGTGGTAGCGGTCGGCGACGCCGAAGCGCTTCTCGGCGGCCTTGAGGAGCTTGTTCTCCTCCCAGTCGTCCTCTTCCTCGCCGGCCCGCGCCTCCTGGACGAGCTTCCAGGCGGTGTAGATCAGGAAGGCGCCGAAGATGTAGAAGACCCAGGAGAAGTTGGAGATGATCGCGGCACCGGCGGCGATGAAGATGGCGCGCAGGACCAGGGCGATCAGCACACCGATCAGCAGCACCCGCTGCTGGAGGTGCGAGGGCACCGAGAACTTCGCCATGATCAGGACGAAGACGAAGAGATTGTCGACGCTCAGCGACTTCTCAGTGATGAATCCGGCGAAGAACTCTCCGGATGCCTGGCCGGTACCCCAGACGGCGAGGCCGATGCCGAAGAGCACCGCCAGCGCAATCCAGACGATCGTCCAGATTCCGGCTTCCTTGATCGACACGTCATGGGGCTTGCGCCCGATGAAGAAGTCGACGGCGATCAGTGCGGAGAGACCGAGAATGGTCAACAACCACACGGAAAATGAGATGTCCACTGCGCCTCCGGCGTCGTACGGCTACTGATCAGCGTCGTCGCTGCCGGAGGTCTCCTCCACCCGAGTTCCAGACGGCCCGGGCCGGCGCCCCGGGACCTGAGGGTCCGTACTGACGGGCACGCCGCATTAGGGAGTACTCCCCTCCGCTTCAGAGCGAGCGTACAGGAGTACCCAAGCAGTGGTAAAGCACTTGGTAAAGTGATACCAAAATCCGCTGGTCAGCGGCCCCATGAACGACGGGCCGCGGTGATCTGGTCCAGTACGTGGCGGAGCACTTCGCTGCCCTGGGGCACCAGCGGTGGCTGGTACGTCCAGGAATGCCGTACCCAGGGATCCGCCAGATGGTCGTCAGGTACCGGGGTGATCCGCAGCAACGAGCGCCACAGCGGATCGAGGACGGGACCGTACGCACTGGCGTCCTCACGGTCGGCCACCATCAGCAGATGGACCCCGACCTGGGGGCCCTCGTCGGCGAGGTAGCGCAGCTGGGTGACGGCGCGGTCGTCGAAGCCGTGCGGGAAGTCGTTGACGATCAGCAGTTGCTCGGAGGTGTCGAGATCCGGCGGCAGCGCGTCGGGGGCTCCGCCGCGCATTGCCATGGTGACCAGGTCCACCCGCTGGGTGAGCCGGGCCAGGGTGCCGGCCACACCCTGGGCGCCGGTCGCCGGGGGCGCGGCGAGCACCCCGGACCGGACCAGCGGCTCCAGCGAGGCGGCACCGGTCCCGGCCGGGTCGATCACCTGGACCGTGTAGTCGCCCGCCGGGTGGACGGCGAGCAGCCGGGCGGCGTGCGAGACCGCGCAGTCCATGGCCAGCCGGCGCATCCGGGCCTCGTCCACCATCAGCGCGGCCTCGGAGCCGGACCGGCCGCTGTCCACCCAGAGGCCGCGTTCCAGGGGCAGCCGGATCAGGAAGGGGATCCGCAGCTCCGGGGATTCCGGGAGCTGGAGATCGCCCAGCCGGACCGCCATCGGGGACTCCATGGGTACCCGGTAGGCGTGCCAGACGGGGTTGTCCCAGCGGGCGTAGGCCGGCGGCAGCGCGGGCTCCACCACATCGGACTCGGCGGCCAGCTGGGCCAGGTCGCGGTCGAGGGACTGCCGGGCCAGGGCGGTCAGCTGCTCGCATTTGGCCCGGGCCGCGGCCCGGGCGGCGTCACCGGCGCCGCCGATCCGGCTGCGGGGGTCGGAGAGCGCCCGGTCCAGCTCCTGGTCCAGCCGGGACTCGGCGAACTCCACGGAGTTGCGGTAGGAGGCGACGGTCCGGGCCAGATCCTCGAACATGCCCCAGATCTGGTTGTAGAGCTTCTCCTCCATGGACCAGCCGGTGGCATCGCCGGCCACCGGGCGGGCGGGCTCCCCCGGGGCCGCTCCCGCCGCGGCCGGAGCGGTGCCGGAGACGGTCGGCGGCACGGGCGCCGCGGGGCGGCGGCGGGGGTGCGCGTAGTCGATCCGGCCGCCGGGGACGGCCGGGGGCGGAACCGGGGCGTCCGCCGGCTCCTCGCCGCGGTCCGGACGGCCCGGGGCCGCCGAGGGGACTCCGGGCGAGGGGACTCCGGGCGAGGGGACGGGCCCGGGCGCGGGGATCCCCGCCGCCGGGGTGGGGCCGGGCCGGGCGCTCCCGGAGTACGGGGTGCCGGTGCCGGGTGCGGCGGGCGGCCGGGCGCCGTCCGCCGCCGAGGGGGTACGAAGCCGGGCGGGCTCGGTCCGGGGCGACGCGGGGGCGACCGCGGTCCGGATCCCGGCGGCGATCTCCCGGGCGCGGTCCAGCCCGTGGTCGGCGAGCAGCCGGGCGAGGCCGCCCTCGTACCCCTGGCCGACGGCGCGGACCTTCCAGGCCCCCTGTCTGCGGTACAGCTCCAGGGCGACCACCGCGGTCTCGGCGCTCAGGCCGGTGATGGTGAAGCTGGCGATCTCGGCGCCGTCCGAGCTGATCACGGCCAGAAAGGGGGCGGCGGTGGCCCCGAAATGGGCCGGTCCTCCGGTGTCCTCGGGGAGGGCGAGCAGCAGATGCACCCGGTGCACGGCGTCCTGGACGGCCCCGAGGTCGATCCCGAACCGCGGTGCCCCCGTCACCTCAGCGGGGACCTCCACGCCGGGCACGGCCGGGGCGCCGGGGCGCGCGAGCCAGTCCTCACGTACGGCTCCGTCCTCGCCGGCTCCGGCGGCGCAGGCCACCAGCGGATGGCCGGCGGACACCCGCACCTCCAGGAGGGTCTCGGGCAGCGGATGGTTCTGCCCACGGACCAGCTCGGCCGTCATCGCCTCGTCCCCTCGGTTCTGCTGTCGTCGGGCGGGTACCGCGGGTGGTGCGCGGAGCGGCGGCGGTGCCGTGCGGTGCCCGCGAGTGGCAAGCGGTACAGCTCCCGGCGGCCTGCTGCCGCCGGGAGCTGTGTTCATCCGTCGTACGTCCGCCGCCCGGTGCGGGGCGGACGCGTCCTCACGGGTGCCGTGTCCAGGGCCTCCGGAGGTGCCGTGCGGTCAGAGGTGCGGCAGGATCGAGGGCATCAGGTCCTGGAACGTCCGGCCGTTGGCGGGGTTGCCGAGGGCCGTCATCTTCCAGCCGGTGCCGACCCGGTGGACCTTCGCCATGATCTGCGCGGTGTAGTTGCCGCCGCCGTCCAGCGTGTAACGGGCCAGCTCCTCGCCGTTGGTCTCGTCGACGATCCGGCAGAAGGCGTTCTTCACCTCCTGGAACGTCTGGCCGGTGAAGGAGTTGACCGTGAAGACGATCTGGTCGATATGGACCGGCACCCGCGCCAGGTCGACGAGGACGGCCTCGTCGTCGCCGCCCGAGCCGGCCCCGCCGACCAGGTTGTCACCGGTGTGCCGGACCGATCCGTCGTCGCTGACGAGGTGACGGAAGAAGACCACGTCCACCGGCTGCTTCTCGGCGAACAGCACCGCCGAGGCGTCCAGGTCGATCTCCTTGGTCCGCGAGCCGAACAGACCGCGGCGGGCCGCCGCCTGCCAGCCCAGTCCCATCCGCACAGCCGTGAGGGTGCCCCCGTCGCTCTTCTGCAGGCTGATGGCCTGACCCTTGGTCATATTGACCGTCACGCGCTGTCCCCTTCTCGCTGAAGTGCCGCCGCTCCGGTGAGCGGCTGCCCCGCACCCTACGCAGTCTCGCGAACGGTGCGGCACGATTGGCCGATTATTGTGTCGGTCTTGCAACACACATGGTCCGCGGGGCTCACGCCAGCCCCGCTTCCTTCATCTGACGCAGCTCCTTCTTCAGCTCCCCGACCTCGTCGCGCAGCCGGGCGGCCACCTCGAACTGGAGGTCGGCGGCCGCGGCACGCATCCGGGCGGTCATCTCCTCGATGATCGCGGAGAGCTCGGCCGCGGGGCGGTCGGTGAGCGGGGCGTCCGCCCCGGCGGACTTCCGCTTCCGGCCCCCGGCGCCGTCCCCGCCCGGGGCGGTCCGCAGCGCGGGCACCGGAGCCTTGGCCCCCTTGCCGTCCTTGCCCTTGCGGTAGCCGGAGCCCAGCAGCTCCTCCGTGTCGATCTCCTCGCGCGCAATGGTGGCGACGATGTCGTTGATCTTCTTGCGGAGCGGCTGGGGGTCGATGCCCTTCTCGGTGTTGTACGCGATCTGCTTCTCGCGGCGGCGGTTGGTCTCCTCGATGGCCTTCTCCATCGCCGCGGTGATCTTGTCCGCGTACATATGGACCTGCCCCGAGACGTTACGGGCGGCGCGGCCGATGGTCTGGATGAGCGAGGTGCCCGAGCGGAGGAAGCCCTCCTTGTCGGCGTCGAGGATGGCCACCAGGGACACCTCGGGCAGGTCCAGGCCCTCCCGCAGCAGGTTGATGCCGACGAGCACGTCGTACTCGCCGGCCCGCAGCTCGCGCAGCAGCTCCACCCGGCGCAGGGTGTCGACGTCGCTGTGGAGATAGCGGACCTGGATGCCCATCTCCAGGAAGTAGTCCGTGAGGTCCTCGGCCATCTTCTTGGTGAGGGTGGTGACGAGGACCCGCTCGTCGCGCTCGGTGCGCAGCCGGATCTCGTGGACCAGATCGTCGATCTGGCCCTCGGTGGGCTTGACGACGACCTCGGGGTCGATCAGACCGGTGGGGCGGATGATCTGTTCCACGAAACCGTCGCCGCGGGCCAGCTCGTAGGCGCCGGGAGTGGCCGACAGATAGACCGTCTGACCGATGCGCTCGGTGAACTCCTCCCACTTCAGCGGGCGGTTGTCCAGCGCGGACGGCAGCCGGAAGCCGTGCTCGACCAGGGTGCGCTTACGGGAGGCGTCGCCCTCGTACATCGCGCCGATCTGCGGGACGGTCACATGGGACTCGTCGATGACCAGCAGGAAGTCCTCGGGGAAGTAGTCGAGGAGGGTGTTGGGGGGCGAGCCGGGCTCCCGGCCGTCGAAGTGCATCGAGTAGTTCTCGATACCGGAGCAGGAGCCGATCTGGCGCATCATCTCGATGTCGTAGGTCGTCCGCATCCGCAGCCGCTGGGACTCCAGGAGCTTGCCCTGCTTGTCCAGCTCCGCGAGCCGCTGCTCCAGTTCGGCCTCGATCCCGGTGACCGCCTTCTCCAGCCGCTCGGGCCCGGCCACGTAGTGGCTGGCGGGGAAGACGTGGAGCGACGCGTGGTCGCCGATGATCTCGCCGGTGAGGGGGTGGAGGGTGGAGAGGGCCTCGATCTCGTCGCCGAACATCTCGATCCGGACGGCCAGCTCCTCGTAGACCGGGAAGATCTCGATGGTGTCGCCGCGGACCCGGAAGGTGCCCCGGGTGAACGCCGTGTCGTTGCGCGTGTACTGGATGTCGACGAAGCGCCGCAGCAGCGCGTCGCGGTCGGTCTCCTCGCCCACCCTGAGCTGGACCATGCGGTCCACGTACTCCTGCGGGGTGCCGAGGCCGTAGATGCACGAGACGGAGGCGACCACGACCACGTCGCGCCGGGTGAGCAGGGAGTTGGTCGCGGAGTGCCGCAGCCGCTCGACCTCCTCGTTGATCGAGGAGTCCTTCTCGATATAGGTGTCGGACTGCGGGACGTACGCCTCGGGCTGGTAGTAGTCGTAGTACGAGACGAAGTACTCCACGGCGTTGTTCGGGAGCAGCTCCCGGAACTCGTTCGCCAGCTGGGCGGCCAGGGTCTTGTTCGGCGCCATGACCAGGGTGGGGCGCTGGAGCTTCTCGATCATCCAGGCCGTGGTGGCCGACTTGCCGGTGCCGGTGGCGCCGAGGAGGACGACGTCCCTCTCCCCGGCGCGGATGCGCCGCTCCAGGTCTGCGATGGCCGTGGGCTGGTCGCCGCTGGGCCGGAAGGGGCTGACGACCTCGAAAGGCGCCGCCGTACGTTCGATATCGGAAACGGGCCGCATGGCATCCACCGTACGACCCGCCACCGACAATCGGGTCCCGGACGCCCGCGGCGGCGGGACGGCCCGGGTTACCGGCCGCCGTGGTCCCGGGTCACCAGCCGTCGTAGTAGGGCGACCGCGCATCGCGGTGCGGGGTGCCGTCACCGGCCCCCGGGCCCCAGGAACCGGTCGCGTCGGCGGCGCCGACACCGGTGGTCCGGCGCGGGGCGGCGCCGGGGGGCCCGGGGACGGCGGCGGACCGGCGGGGCCGGGTCCGCTCCTCCGGCTCGCCCATCACCAGCAGCGGGTCGAACATCACCACGACCCCGGCCAGGATCAGGAAGACCAGCGGGCCGATCATCAGCGGAAGCAGCAGGGAGGCGGCCGACTCGCCCGCCCGGACCGTTGCGCCCGAGCCGTGCAGATGCACGCTGACGGCCGCCATGCCCGTGTAGTGCATGCCGGTGACCGCGATCCCCATGACCAGGCTGGCGCCGAGGCTGGCCAGGAAGCCGTGGATGGACACGGCGGCCCAGAGGGCGGCCGTGGCCGCCACGACGGCGATGACGACGGAGAGGGCGACCGTGACGGTGTCGTACGAGACGGTCCCCCCGAACCGCATTCCGGCCATGCCGAGGTAGTGCATGGACGCGACGCCGAGACCGGTGATGGTGCCCCCGGTGATCAGAGCCATCGGACCGGCCCCCCGGTGCCCCACGATGAAGATCCCGATGCCGGTCATCACGATCGCCACCCCGAGGCTGGCGAAGGTGATCTGCGGGTCGTAGGTGATCGACGTCTCCTCGACGGAGAAGCCGATCATGGCGATGAAGTGCATGGTCCAGATGCCGGAGCCGATCGCCGCCGAGCCCAGGGCCAGCCAGCCGGCCTTGAAGGAGTGGCTGTTGCGGACCGAACGCGTCGTGCAGCGCAGCCCGAGGGCACCACCGAGGCAGGCCATCAGATAGGCGGCCAGGGGGGTGATGATCCCGTAGCTGAATCCGTCGATGGTTCCCTGCATGTCCTGCGTCCTTGCTCCCAGCAGCGCCCGCTCACCTGGTGCGATCCCGTGATCCCCAGGCGGAACGTCTGTCCGGGTGCTGAGCGTATGACGCCGGGTGCCGCCGGTGAACAGGAGGGTCCGGTTTATCGGAGCCGGTGCCTCCGGGTAGGGGCGCCCGGCGGTTCCGGGGCACTGTCGGTGCCCGGTCGTACCGTGGCGGTATGAAGACCTTCGAATGGGCCGTCGTGGACTCGGCGGTCGGGCCGCTGCTGCTGGCCGCGACCGACCGCGGGCTGGTCAATGTCGTGTTCCACGCCGACGGGCGGGTCCGGGACGCGGCGGTGCGGAAGCTGGCCGGGCGGCTGGAGGCGACCCCCGTCGAGGTCGGTCCGGCGGCCCCGGGCCGGCTGGCCGAGCCGATACGCCAGTTCGCGGCCTACTTCGCGGGCGGGCTGACGGAGTTCTCGCTGCCGCTGGACTGGTCGCTGTCGGGCGGGTTCAACCGGGAGGTCCTGCGGAAGCTGGACGAGGGCGTCCCGTACGGCACGGTCGTGGGTTACGGCGAGCTGGCGGCCCGGGTGGGCCGGCCCGACGCGGCGCAGGCGGTGGGCGCGGCCATGGGGTCCAATCCGCTGCCGGTGGTGGTGGCCTGTCACCGGGTGGTGGAGACGGACGGCGGGCTGGGCGGCTTCGGCGGCGGGCTGGAGGCGAAGCGACGGCTGCTGGCACTGGAGGGGGTGCTGCCGGAGCCGCTGTTCTGAGCGGGGCCGCCGGGCGGCGGGTGCGGTGGGCGACCGGAAGAACGTCCAGGTGAGAGGCGTACCGACGGTTCCTTGACGGGAAGTCCAATGGCAGACTGCGTCGGTGAGCCGAAGCCCTGACCCTTCCAAGACAGCCAAAACGGCCGAGACCGCCGGGATATCCGGGACCGTCGCGGGGTCCGCCACCGGCCCGGACGGCGGCGCGTCCGGCACCGTACCGCCGCCCGTACCGCCGCCCGGCCCGGCGGCCGCGGAGACGGCCGCCGGGGCGGGAACCGGCGTGGGGACCGGGACGCCGGGCGGGGTGGCGGGCGGTCCGGCGGCGGGACGGCCGGCGGGGGTGGTCACCGACGCGGAACTCCCCGCCCTGCGGCGGCGGGTCACCACGGCTCTGGTCATCAGCCAGATCCTCGGCGGTCTGGGCATCGCGACCGGTGTCGCGCTGGCCGCGGTGCTGGCACAGGAGGTCAGCGGCACGGACGCGCTGTCGGGCCTGGCGTCCACGGCGTCCGTGGTGGGCACGGCCCTGATGTCGGTGCCGCTGGCGGCCCTCATGACGGCGCGCGGACGGCGCGCCGGACTGGTCCTGGCCTATGTCGTCGGCGCCGTCGGCGCGGTCGTGGTGGTCGTGGCGGCCGCCGCCGGCAGTTTCCCCTTCGTACTGCTGGGGCTGGCGGCGTTCGGCGCGGCCAGTTCGGCCAATCTCCAGGCCCGGTTCGCCGCCGCCGACCTGGCGCCGCCGGAACGCCGCGGCCGGGCCATCTCGATGGTGGTGTGGGCGACGACCATCGGCGCCGTACTCGGCCCGAACATCGCGGCCCCCGCGGGCAGCAGTGTCTCCGGGCTCGGTATTCCGGCCGAGGCCGGCCCGTTCCTCTGGGCCGCCGGGGTCTTCCTGGTGGCGGCGGTCGTCCTCCAGGCCATGCTGCGACCCGATCCGCTGCTGACGGCGCGGGCGCTCGCCCCGGAGCCCGCCGACCGTGCGGCGGGCTCGCTGCGGTCCGCGGTACGCGCGGTACGGGAGTCCCCGGCGGCCCTGCTCGCGCTGGTGGCGATCGCCGTATCGCACACCGTCATGGTTTCGATCATGTCGATGACTCCGGTCGCTCTCAAACACCACGGGGCCGAGATCGAACTGATCGGCCTGGTGATCAGCGTGCATATCGCGGGGATGTACGCGTTCTCCCCGGTGATGGGCTGGCTGGCGGACCGGTTCGGCCGGCCGGCGGTGATCGGGCTCGCCGTCGGTCTGCTGGCGCTGGCCGCGCTGCTCGCCGGTACCGCCGGGTCGAGCCACTCCCGGGTCGCCGCGGGGCTGTTCGTCCTGGGACTCGGCTGGTCGGCGGGGGTGGTCGCCGGTTCGGCGCTGCTCACGGACTCGGTTCCGCACGCCTCGCGGGCCGCCGTCCAGGGGCTCTCCGATCTGGCCATGAACACGGCGGCGGGCGTCGGCGGTGCCCTGTCGGGGCTGATCGTCTCGCAGCTCGGCTACGGCCGGCTGAACCTCGTCGGGGCACTGCTGCTGATCCCGCTGGCCGTACTGACCGTCCGCCGTTCGCGGAGCTGACCCGGAGGTCCCGCGCCGGGCCGAGGCCGCGGCGGGTTTGCCCGCGGCCTCCCGGTGCCAGGGATGGGGACATGGTGCTCATGGAGGTTTCCGAGGAAGTCCGCGACGCGCTCGGCGCCGGGCGGCCGGTCGTCGCGCTGGAGTCCACGATCATCGCGCACGGTCTGCCCCGGCCGCGGAATCTGGCCGTCGCGGCCGAGCTGGAGGAGATCGTACGGTCGCAGGGTGCCGTCCCGGCGACGATCGCGGTCCTCGCGGGCCGGGCGCGGATCGGGCTCGACGGCACCGAGCTGGCCCGGATCGCCGACGGGGACGGGGTGCGCAAGCTGGGCCGCCGGGATCTGGCGCCCGCGCTGGCGGCGGGCGCGGACGGGGCGACGACCGTATCGGCGACGGCCTTCCTCGCCGCCCGGGCCGGAATCCGGGTCTTCGCCACGGGCGGCCTGGGTGGAGTGCACCGCGACTGGACGCACTCCCAGGACGAATCCGCCGATCTGCCGCAACTGGCCGGGACGGGGATCGCCGTGGTCTGTGCGGGGGTGAAGTCCGTGCTGGACGTTCCGGCCACCCTCCAGCGGCTGGAGACCCTCGGGGTGGCGGTCGTCGGCTACCGGACGGACCGCTTCCCCGGCTTCTATCTGACGTCCTCCGGCGAACCCGTCGACTGGACGGTGCGCTCCCCGGAAGAGGCGGCCGCGGTGATCCGGGCCCGGGAGGAGCTGGGCGGCGCCCCGTCGGCCCTGATCGTCGCCAATCCGGTGCCGGAGTCGGAGCAGCTCGACCCGGCGCTCCACGACCGGGTGCTGGAGGAGGCCCTGGACGCCTGCACCGAGCACGGCATCACGGGCCAGGCCGTCACCCCCTTTCTGCTGGACTTCCTCACCCGGCACACCGCGGGCGCCTCGCTGGAGGCCAATGTGGCTGCCGTACGCGGCAATGTCCGGCTGGCCGCCCGGATCGCGGCGGCGCTGTGACGCCCGGCGGCCCGGACCGCCGAAGGCCCCCGCCCCTGCCTCTGTACCCGGCCCCGGCCCCGATCCCGGAACAGGGCCGGGACCCGGACCGGGACCGGAGTACGGCCGTGGCGGCGGCCACGGGCGGCAGTCCGGCCGGTACCGGGGTGCGTTCCGCCGGGGCCGGGCCGGGCGGCGGGCGGACTCCGCAAGAGGCCGGGGCGGACCCCCGGCTCCGGCCCGGGCCAGAGGCAGAGGCAGAATCCGGGGCCGGGTCCGGGGTCGGGTCCGGCGGGCCGAGGGGGCTGCTGGTGGTCGGTGACATCGTCACGGACGTCGTCGCCCGGCATACCGATCCGCTCTCCCCCGGGACGGACACCACGGCGCGGATCCGGATTCTGCCGGGGGGCTCGGGGGCGAACACGGCGTGCTGGGCGGCCCGTTACCGGGGGCCTGCGGGTACGGCCCCGGAGGTACGGCTGCTGGGCCGGGTGGGGCGGGCCGACGCCGCCTGGCACACGGAGCGGCTGCGGGCGGCCGGGGTCCGTCCGCTGCTGGTCCCGGACGGCGCCGTACCGACGGCGACCGTCGTCGTCCTCGTCGACGCGGGAGCCGGGGCCGAGCGGACCTTTCTGACCGACGGGGGCGCGGCCCACCGCCTCGGCCCGGACGACTGGTCGCCGTCGCTGCTGGACGGGGTCGGCCATCTCCATCTCTCCGGCTACCTCCTCTTCCCGGGCCCGGGCGCCCGGCTCGTCGAAGCGGCCCGGGAGTCGGCCCGTGCCAGGGGGGTCACGGTGAGCGTGGACCCGGCGTCGGCGGGGTTCATCGCCCGCCGGGGCGTCGACTCCTTCCTCTCCGCGCTCGACGGCACCGACCTCCTCGTGCCCAATGCCGACGAGGCCCGGCTGCTGAGCGGCGTCCCCGACGCGGCGGCGGCCGCCGCGGCGCTGAGCCGCCGTTTCCCGCTGGTCGTGGCAACTCTCGGCGCAGCCGGTGCGGTGGTGGCCGAGGGCGGTGCGGTCATGGCCCGGGTCCCTTCTCCGGCCGCGGAGGCCATCGACTCCACCGGCGCGGGCGATGCCTTCACCGGCACCTTCCTCGCCGCCCGCCTGTCGGGCGCCGACCCCGTGACGGCGGCGGCCGAGGGCTGCCGTGCGGGCGCGGCGGCGGTGGCCCTGCCGGGCGGCCGCCCGGCATAGGGACGCCGGAAGCCCCCGGAGCTCCGGGGACCGGACCTTCCGGCCCGCCTCGGCCGTACGGAGCGCACCCGGACGCCCGGGCGATCCCGGAGGCCCAGGCGATCCCGGAGGCCCCTGGTGTCCGGAAAAGCTCCGACGGGCCCGGGCACGGGCCCGTGAACGGCCCGCGGACGGCCTGGAAACGGCACCGCCGTACGGCTTCGAAGGATCCGGACGGCGGCCCGGAAACGGCACCGCCCTACGGCTTCGGAGGACCCGGACGGCCCGGCCGCTCCCGCAGGCCCGACACCACCGGTCATCACCGGGCGCTCCGCGGGAGCCCGGCGGCCGTGGCGCCGGCCCACTCCGGCAGCGGTCACCGGCGCGCTTTCCGGTCACCACCCCCGGGGCAGTCCGGCGGCCCGGCCCCGTCAGCCCGGGGCGCCCCGGGCCGGGTGGCGGGGATCGTCCGCCCGTACCGTGATGTCGGCCGTCTCCTCCGGCCTCACCTCCTCCTCGTATCGTCGGAACGCGGGCAGCGTCCACTGCTCGGACCGCTCCGTACGCCGTCGCAGCGCGGCCTGCGACAGCCTCAGATGGACGGTCAGGTCGAACGGGAACCCCTGGCCCAGCAGGAACGGGCCGTGCAGCAGGAGCACTCCGCCGCGCGGCAGTTCCATCCGGGGGCTGCGGGTCGCCCGGTCGGTCGCCGGATCCCGGAGATCGGGCAGCACCCGGCCGGTGCCGCCGGTCTCCAGGGGCCCGAAGACCTCCCGCCACAAGGCGCCCGTGTCGAACCAGTCCGTGTAGTACACATCGGGGTCGTCCCGCCCGAACTCGTACCGCAGGGACGCGGGGCGCAGAAAACCGCCCGTCCCGACCACCAGTCCGCGCCGCCCGCTCAGCCGCAGCGCTTCCGCGATCCGGACGGCGAACTCCCCGCCTCCCGCGGCGGGGGCCCCGTCGATACCGATCCGCACCCAGGGGCCACCGGCCTCCGCCGGGCCGGTCAAGGACCCGGCCGCCAGGGCCCGGTCGGTGACGGCTTCGGTCAGCCGCTCCCAGGTGATCGGTTCGAACCTCTCCATCAGTTCATCATCGTCCACGGCGGCCGTCGAGCCCCTTGGCGACTACTCGCCAACGTGTTCGCCCTCCCCAGGCAGCGGCCCCGGGCGGGGCCGTGTGGGCCATGACCCGCGGAGAGTGGGAGAGTTCTCCGTCATGACGGACCGCCCGCTGCTGCTCCTCGACGTCGACGGCCCCCTGAATCCCTTCGCGGCCCGCTTTCCCCGGCTGCGCGGTTACACCAGCCACCGGCTGCGGCCCGCCGTATGGCTGGCGCGCCAGACACCCGGCTCCTCCCGGCACCGGCGGGGGCTGCGGGTCCGGCTGAACCCCTCGCACGGTGCCCGGCTGGCCGGGCTGCCGTACGAGCCGGTGTGGGCGACCGCCTGGGCTCAGGACGCCAACACCCTGATCTCGCCGCGGATCGGTCTGGCAGGCGATCTGCGGGTGGTGGAGTGGCCGGTACCCGCGGCCGCCGACCCGGGCGGGCTGTGCTGGAAGACGCGTCCGCTGCTGGAGTGGGCGGCCGGGCGGCCGTTCGCGTGGGTCGACGACATGCTCACCGAGCTGGACGCCGCCCATGTCGCCGAACACCACGACGCCCCGGCGCTGTTGCTGCGGATACCGCCCCAGCGGGGGCTGCGGAAGGCGGACTTCGCCCGCCTCCGGTCCTGGGCCGAGTCCCTCTGAGGGGCCCCTGGGAGACCGTCCTCCCGGGCCGGGATCAGCGGCCGAGGAGCGCGGTGGCCACCGCCACCGGATCGGCGTCCGGGCCGCCGCGCGGCCACCACTCCTCGCGCCCGGGGTCCGATTCGTACCCGTACCACAGCCCGTCCCGGCCGAGGCGCAGTTGCGCGGCGGCGGCCGACAGGCTGTTGCGCCGGGGCCGGAAGCCGGGGAACCCGGCGGCCACGAGGGCGGGCCCGGCCCGGTCGAAGGGGCCCGCAGGCGGGTCCCAGGGGTCCTCCAGCACGGCGAGGGCGGCCCGTCCGCCCTGGCGCCAGGCGGCCACGGCCCGGGCGAGTGCGCCGGGGGTGCGCCCGGTGGCCGCGGCCAGATCGCGGTAGAGGGTCCGGCTGGAGGCGGTCAGGCCCGCGCCGGGGTGGGCCGCGGCCAGCCGGACCGTGTCCTGCCACTCCGTGAGCCCGGCGACCGGGTCGGTGCCGGTGGTCAGCAGGGAATGGGCCCGGTGGACCGCTTCGGTCGCCAGCAGGTCGAGGCCGAGCGGGTCGGGGGCGCCGGGCAGCTCCGGGCAGACGGGCGGTCGCCCCGGCAGCGGCGGCGCGGGGAACGGCGGAGGCAGCACACCCGGGCGGCGGGAGTGCGCGGCTTCGGCGGGGACGGTCGGCAGGGGCTCCGGGACCGGCGCCCCGCCCGCGGAGGCAGGGCGTCCGGCGGCCGAGCCGCGGGCATGGCGCAGAGCCAGATCCGCCAGGATCTCCCGCTCCCCCCTGCCCCGCAGGAGGAAGAGCGCGAACGGGTCCCGGTCCAGCAGCGCGGCGGTCCGGTAGCAGAGGGCGGCGGCGTGTTTGCAGGGGAAGCCGTCGTCCGGGCAGGAGCAGTCGGGGATCAGATCACCCGATCCCGGCAGCAGGTCGACGACGGCCGCGAGCGCCCGGGGCACGTCCCGGTCGAGGAGGGCGGCGAGGTGTCCGGGCCGGGCGGCGGCCGTATCGAGGAAGTCCTCCCACTCGCTGTCGGCCAGGGTCCGCAGCCCGACCCGGGTGCGGTACGGGCGGGGCCGGCTGCCGTGGACATAGGCGGTGATCCGGCCGGGGGTGACGGTGATCGCGTCGACCAGGCCGCGGTTCGCGTACGCCCGGCCGCGGGCCAGCCGCGCGGTGTCCAGCGCGCTCTCCTCCAGCGCCCGCACCCAGGCTTCGCCCCACCAGCTCCGCGCGGCGTTCCCGTCGGGCAGGAGTTCGGCGGCGGGGTAGGTGCGTCTGCGGTCGTCGGCGGACGGCGGGGTGCGCCCGGCCCGGGAGCGGAGCGCGGCCTGCCGGGGACCGGTGGTCGGCGGGGTCACGTTCTCCTCCGCAGGGATACCAGGTCGGCGATCTCACGGTCGGTCAGTTCGGTGAGGGCGGTCTCGCCGGAGCCGAGGACGGCGTCGGCGAGGGCCCGCTTGGCGGTGAGCATCGACGCGATGCGGTCCTCGACGGTCCCTTCCGTGACCAGCCGGTGGACCTGCACGGGGCGGGTCTGGCCGATGCGGTAGGCGCGGTCGGTGGCCTGTTCCTCCACGGCCGGGTTCCACCAGCGGTCGAAGTGGACGACATGGCCCGCGCGGGTGAGGTTGAGCCCGGTGCCCGCCGCCTTGAGGGAGAGGACGAAGACGGGGACCTCGCCCTCCTGGAACCGGTCGACCATGCGTTCGCGTTCGGCGACGGGCGTGCCGCCGTGGAGCAGTTGCGCGGGGACGCCACGGGCCGCGAGATGGTCCATCAGCAGCCGGGCCATGGTCACGTACTGGGTGAAGACGAGGACCGAGCCGTCCTCGGCGACGATCGTGTCCAGCAGTTCGTCGAGGAGGGCGAGCTTCCCGGACCGGCCCGTGAGCCGGACCGGGCCAGCCGCCCGGCCCGCCGCCCGGGAGGGGCTCGCGCCGCCGTACTCCTTCAGATACTGCGCGGGGTGGTTGCAGATCTGTTTGAGGTCGGTGAGGAGCTTCATCACCAGGCCGCGGCGGGCGATGCCCTCGGCGGTGCCGATGACCGCCATCGCCTCCCGCACCACCGCCTCGTACAGCGAGGTCTGTTCCCGGGTGAGGGCGACGACATGGTCGGACTCGGTCTTCGGCGGCAGCTCGGGGACGATGCCGGGGTCGGTCTTCCGGCGGCGCAGCAGGAAGGGCCGGACGAGCCGGGCGAGCCGTTCGGCGGCGCCGTCCTCCTCGCCCAGCTCGACGGGGCGCGCGTGCCGGGCCCGGAACGCCTTGAGGGGGCCCAGCAGTCCGGGGGTGGTCCAGTCCAGCAGGGCCCACAGCTCGGAGAGGTTGTTCTCGACGGGGGTGCCGGTGAGGGCGACCCGGGCGGGTGCGGGGATCCGCCGCAGGGCCCTGGCGGTGGCGGAGTACGGGTTCTTGATGTGCTGGGCCTCGTCGGCGACGATCAGGCCCCAGGGCTGTCCGGCGAGCCGCTCCGCGCTGCTGCGCATGGTGCCGTACGTGGTGAGGACGAAGCCGCCTGGCGCTTCGGGCAGGGTCCGGCCCGCACCGTGGTAGCGGTGGACCGGGGTGCCGGGGGCGAACCGTTCGATCTCGCGCTGCCAGTTGCCGAGGAGGGAGGCGGGGCAGACGACCAGGGTCGGCTCGGGCCGGGCCCGGTGCAGGTGGAGGGCGATCAGGGTGATCGTCTTGCCCAGTCCCATATCGTCGGCGAGACAGCCCCCGAGGCCCAGCGAGGTCATCCGGTCCAGCCAGGCCAGGCCGCGGAGCTGGTAGTCGCGGAGCGCGGCGGCGAGGGCCGGGGGCTGGGGCACGGGCTCGGGTCCGGCGACGATCCGGTCGCGGAGGGCGGCGAGGGCACCGCCCGGGACCGCCTCGACGGTTTCGCCGCCGACCTCGGCGGTGCCGGTGAGCGCGGCACTCAGCGCCTCCGCGGGGCGCATCAGCCCCAGTTCGCGGGCGCGGGCCTTGCGGACCAGGGCGGGGTCGACGACGACCCACTGGTCGCGCAGCCGCACGATGGGCCGGTGGGAGGCGGCCAGTTCGTCCATCTCGCGTTCGGTCAGCGGGTCGTCGCCCAGGGCGAGCCGCCAGTCGAAGCGGAGCAGTTCGGCGCTGTCGAAGAAGGGCGTCCCGTCGGTCGCGGAGCCGGGCGCGGGTCTGACCACGGCCGTCGCCGTCAGTCCTCGGGCCAGCTCGCGGGGCCAGTGGACGGCCACCCCTGCCGCCTCCAGCCGGGCCGCCCCGGGGCCCAGCAGGTCGTACAGCTCCTCCTCGGTCAGCGCGAGGACGTCGGGCACGTCCCGGTCGAGCAGGGCAGCGAGCGGGGGCCAGGCGCGGGCCGCCTGCCGCAGCGCGAGGAGCGTGTCGATCCGGGCCCGGGGACCGAAGCCCGGGCCGGCTTCGCCCGCCCAGAGGCGGGCGGCGTCGGTGAGGAGTGTCGGGTCGCCGAGGCTGTGGACCTGCACCACGGCGGCGCCCGCCCGGCGGAGATCCTGACCGGCCCGCCGACCGCCGGTGCCGTAAGCCGTATCGCCGGTGCCGTTGACCGCAACGCCCGCGCCCTCCGTGCCCGGCCCGTCGGCGACGGCGGCCGTATCGCCCAGGACGTCCCTATCTGCCTGGTCGGCCGTGTCGAAGAGCCGGAAGGCGGAGAGGTCGAGACGGAGGGAGACCCGTACGCCCGCGTCCATGCCCTCGGCCGTCCGCTCCGCCCAGGCGCGGGCGCGGGGCAGATGGTGAGCCGCGCGGGCGGCGAACGGGCCGCCCGCCGCATGGGCCGCGGCGGGGGTCCTGGGCAGGGTGTCGGCGACGGCGTCGAAGAAGGCCCGCACCAGGGCCTCGGGGTCGGGCAGCGCGAGGGGCCCGGGGCCCGGCACGACCGACGCGTACGCCTCGCAGGGCATGGCGGCGGCGATCGCCCTCAGCTGGGCGATGTCGGCGGCGTCGAGCGGGCCGGCGCGCCAGACGTCGTGGTCGCCGGCGGTCAGCCCCGGCAGCAGTCTGCCGCGCGCCACGAGGTGCAGGGCGTGCAGCGCGGCGGCGCCCCAGCAGGCGGCGGCCGGGTGGGCGGCGGCGAGCCCCCGGGCCCGGACCAGGGCCGGCAGGGCGTCGGCGACGGGCAGCAGCAGCGCGGGGACGGTACGGCTCCGGGCCACCGGTGCCGCGGGGTCGCCGGGGACGGGCACGGCGACCGTGAGGGTGTCGGCGGTGCCCGGCGGAGGATCCCCTTCGGGCGCCCAGAACGCGATCCGGCCCTCACGCGGCAGGGCGCCGGGCAGGAAGACGGCGGCCCAGGCGGGAGACGGCACCGCAGTCGGGGGCGGCGGTGCCGGTACGGCTGGTCTGGACGCGGTCGCGGATGTCATCGGTCACCTCCTGCCCTGGTCGCCGTACTCCCGGATGCTGTCGTCTCCGACGATACGGGTGGGGTCTGACAGCGGGCCGCCCTCCCGGCTCCCGCCCCTCGTACGGGCGGCCCGCCCCCGTACCTCCGCGGGGCCCGCTGCCGCTCCCCTGAGCGGCGGCGGGCCCGGCGGGCTCAAGCGGCGGCGGCCGGGGAGCGGCGGGGGCGGCAGTACGGCCACGGCGCCGGGCGGTACGAGGTGCGGGTGGCACCGGGTACGGGTCGCACGAGGTACGGGCGCGACGCGATTCGGGCGGCACGGGGGTCAGGCGGCCGGGGGCAGCTTCGGCGGTGGCGGTTCCGGGGCCCCGGGGAGATCCGGGTGCGGTGGTTCGGCGGGCGGGGGCGTGACCGCGTGCTCCGGCGGGACCGGCGGCCCGGTCCCCGGCAGCGCCGACGGCGGCGGTGCGGACGGTCCGACGGCCGGTGCCGCCGGGTCCGGCCCGGGCCCCGGGGCGGCGGGTGGTGCCGGATGGTCCGCCGGCTGCGCGGCCCGCTCCAGGAAGCGCAGCAGTTCGACGGGGAACGGCAGGACCAGGGTGGAATTCTTCTCGGCCGCGACGGCGACGACGGTCTGGAGCAGCCGCAACTGGAGCGCGGCCGGTTCCGCCGACATCGCTCCGGCGGCCTCGGCCAGCTTCCTGGACGCCTGGAGTTCGGCGTCGGCGTTGATCACCCGGGCCCGCCGTTCCCGGTCGGCCTCGGCCTGCCGCGCCATGGAGCGTTTCATCGCCTCGGGCAGGGAGACGTCTTTGATCTCCACCCGGTCGATCTGGACGCCCCAGCCCATGGCCGGGCTGTCGATCATCAGTTCCAGGCCCTGGTTGAGCTTCTCCCGGTTGGAGAGCAGATCGTCGAGATCGCTCTTGCCGATGATCGAACGGAGGGAGGTCTGGGCCATCTGGGAGACGGCGAAGCGGTAGTCCTCCACCTCGATGAGGGCGTCCGTGGCCTCGACGACCTTGAAGTAGACAACGGCGTCGACGCGGACCGTGACATTGTCCCGGGTGATGCCCTCCTGGGCCGGCACGGGCATGGTCACGATCTGCATATTGACCTTGTGCAGCCGGTCGACCAGCGGAACGATCATGGTGAATCCGGGTCCCCGGACCCCGCCGTGCAGCCGTCCGAGCCGGAAGACGACGCCCCGTTCGAACTGTTTGATCACCCTGGCCGCGGCCGATGTGTAGACCGCTATCCCGGAGGCGGCGGCCAGCACGCCGAGCACCAGCTCCTCGACCATCGGGGCACCCCCTTCCGGTACGCCCGTTCCCTCCACGGTATGCCCGCGGGAAGGCCGGGGCGAGGGGCCCGGGGAAGCGTGCCGCGGTCCGGCCCGCCGTACGGCGGTACGGAGCGCGCCCGGGTGCATGCTGGAGGGGAGAAGGAGAGGCGATGCGTACCGGCAGTGAGCCGGTGACCGCACGCAGTCCGCTGCGGATGCGGTTCTGGCTGAGCATCTGGGGTCTGGTCTGGGCCGGTGGCGGCCTGGCCGGCTTTCTGCTGACCGGGCACCCCAAGTGGGCGGCCTTCTGCGGGGTGCTGCTGCTGATCGTCGTGGTCGATCTGGTCGTCGTGGTCCGGCATATCCGGCAGGGCCCGCATTTCCAGCCCGGCCGGGACATACCGCCGTACGAGCCGGTGCGGGAGGAGCACCGTCCGGGGCACGGTGGGCCGGGGCACAGTGGGCCGGGCGGCCCGTGAGGCCGCGGGCGGGCGGCGCGGCTCAGCTTCCGGGGGTCCCGGGGTCCGGGCCGCCACCGTCCGCCGTCCGGTTCTCGTCCTTCCGGTTCTCGTCGAAGCGGGCCGCCTCCAGGTACTCGGGCCTGGGGTCGAGTGCGGCGGCCAGTCTGAAGTGTCGTTTCGCCTGTTGCGGGCGGCCGGACCGCTGGAAGGTACGGGCCAGGGCGAAGTGGGCGAAGGCGTTGTCGGGTTCGCGCTCCAGCACCAGCTCGAATTCGAGTTCGGCCGGGCGCAGTTGGGCGGCGGCGAAGAAGGCTCTGGCGCGCAGCAGGCGGGCGGCCGTGTTCTCGGGGTGGGCCGCGATGACGGAATCCAGCAGTTTCACGGCACCGCGGGGGTCCCTCGCGGCGAGCAGCTGCTCGGCCGCGCGGTAGTCGATGACATGCGTGTGCGGATCACTTGTGGGCACGGTCGAATCCTTCCCCTCGGCCGCACGTTTGCAACACCGGCCGTGCCGGAGCTATTCCGGGAGGCGCGGACCGGCCGGTGCTCAGCTGCCGGTGCTCAGCCGCCGGACCGCGGCAGGGCGGCCGTCAGCACGGCCGCGGCGATCACGAGGAGCAGTCCGGCGAGGACGAAGGAGGCGTCCAGTCCGGTGCGTTCCCGGCCGCGGACGACGACCTCGCGCGGGTCGCCGGGGTCGTAGGAGATCGTCACGGTGCCTCCGGCGGGCACGGTGGGCAGCGGTACCGGTGACGGGATCTCGACGATCCGCCCGTCGCCGGTCTCGTACTCCAGCAGGTGCCGTTCGGCGCCGGGCGGCGGGGGCTTCACCAGGGCGGTGGCCGTGCGTCCCGTACCCCGGATCCGGCGGGTCCGGTGCAGCCCGTACCCGCCCGCGAGGACGGCAATCAGCCCGCCGAGGGCGGTGAACGCGGCGAAGACGGTCGGCATCGCGCCGATGCTAGCGCCCGGCGTACTCCGCGGCCCGCGCCGTGCCACGCGGTTTGACGGGCCTCTGACGGGTCACTGACGGGCCTTTGACGGATGGTGTGCGGGGCGGTCAGCCGGACATGGCGGCGGCCCGGCGGTTCAGTTCCGCCCACAGTTCGCGGACCCGGGGTTCGAGTTCCTCGCGCGGACCGTCGTTGTCGACGATCAGATCGGCGACCGCGCGCCGTTCCTCGGGGGTGGCCTGGGCGGCCATCCGGGCCCGGGCGTCGGACTCGGTCATGCCCCGGTGCCGTACGAGGCGGTCGAGGCGGGTCGCGGGGGCGGCGTCGACCACGACGACGAGGTCGTACCGGGACGCGAGTCCGTTCTCGGCGAGCAGGGGTACCTCGTGGACGACGACGGCGTCCGCGGGGGCCGCTGCGGCCAGTTCGGCGGAGCGGGCCGCCACCAGGGGGTGCACGACGGCGTTGAGCGCGGCGAGCTTCCCGGCGTCGCCGAAGACGATCGCACCGAGCCGGGGGCGGTCCAGGGTGCCGTCGGGCCGGAGCATGTCGTCGCCGAACTCCGCGACGACGGCGGCGAGCCCTTCGGTGCCCGGCGCCACGACCTCCCGGGCGATCAGGTCGGCGTCGATGCGCACGGCGCCGTACGACTCCAGCAGCCGGGCGACTTCGCTCTTGCCGGCGCCGATTCCGCCGGTCAGGCCCACAGACAGCATGGGCAGCAGCTTAGGTCATCCGTCCGCGGGCGCGGGTGCCCGCCGGTCGCGGCCGTACGGACGGGGTCGTGTCCGGGAGGGAATCGGATACGGGAGGGAGCGGGCCCGCCTCACGGCCGCCGCAGCGGCTCAGGACTCGCCCTCCCGCTCCGCCAGGAACCGCTCGAACTCCAGCCCGATCTCGTCGGCGGACGGCAGATCGACCGGTTCGGCGACCAGATTGCCGCGGCTCTCGGCCCCGGCCACCGCGTCGTACTGGTGCTCGAGCCCCTGGACGAGAGCCGTCAGCTCCTCGTCGCCCTCGCGGATCTGGCGCTCGATCTCGTTCTGGGTGCGGTGGGCGGCGGTGCGCAGGGCGTGCGCGACTCCCGGCAGGACCAGCCCGGTGGCGGCGGTGATCGCCTCCAGGGCGGTCAGTGCGGCGTCGGGATAGGCGGACCGGGCCACGTAGTGCGGTACATGGGCGGCGACGCCGAGGACGTCCTTGCCGCCCTTCATCAGCCGGTACTCGACGAGGGCTTCCGCGCTGCCGGGGACCTGGGCCTCGTCGAAGGGGCTCTGGTGGCCGGGGGTGAGGTCCGTACGGTTGCCGTGGGGGGTCAGCCCGACCGGGCGGGTGTGCGGAACGCCCATGGGGATGCCGTGGAAGTTGACCGAGAGCCGGACTCCGAGGCGCTCCACGATCTGGGCGACGGCGGCCGCGAACAGCTCCCACTCCACATCCGGCTCGGGGCCGGAGAGCAGCAGGAACGGCGCCCCGGTGGCGTCCTGGACGAGCCGGACCTCGATGGCCGGGACCTCGTAGGCGGTCCAGCGGTCGCGCCGGAACGTCAGCAGGGGACGGCGGGCCCGGTAGTCGACCAGCCGGTCGTGGTCGAAGGCGGCCACCAGCTGATGCGGCAGGGTGGCCAGCAGATGGTCGACGATCTGCTCGCCGGTCTCGCCCGCGTCGATGTAGCCGTCGAAGTGGTACAGCATGACCAGGCCGGCCGACTCCTGCGCGAGCGCCATGTCGACGACGGCGAGACCCTTCGGGTCCCATGTGTACAAATCCTGCGGATCAGCCACGATCACCGCTCCTCCTCGTGTCTGTCCGAACAACACGAGGTGACGTACGGGCATTCCCCCGGTACGGATCGAACACGCCCGAACCGCGGGCCGGATGAAGCAGGGCGGCCCGGTGTGCCCGGTCCCGGATACGCCACCAGGCCCGCCCCCGGAGGGACGGGCCTGGTGCTTCAGCCGTGGTTCAGCAGGTCAGAGCCTCAGCTCTGGCCGCCGGCCAGCTTCTCGCGCAGAGCCGCGAGGGCCTCGTCCGACGCCAGGGCGCCGGAGTTGTCGTCCGACTCCGAGGAGTACGAACCACCGGTCGGCGCGGCGGCCGGAGCGGCGGTGCCACCCTCGGCAGCGGCGGCCTCGTCGGCCTCGCGGGACTTGATGACCTGGGCCTGGTGCTGCTCGAAGCGCGTCTGCGCCTCGGCGTACTGGGTCTCCCAGGCCTCGCGCTGGGTCTCGAAGCCCGCCAGCCAGTCGTTGGTCTCCGGGTCGAAGCCCTCGGGGTAGATGTAGTTCCCCTGGTCGTCGTACGACGCGGCCATGCCGTAGAGGGTCGGGTCGAACTCGACCGACGCCGGGTCGGCACCGAAGGACTCGTTGGCCTGCTTCAGCGACAGCGAGATCCGGCGACGCTCGAGGTCGATGTCGATGACCTTGACGAAGATCTCGTCGTTGACCTGGACGACCTGCTCCGGGATCTCCACGTGGCGCTCGGCCAGCTCGGAGATGTGGACCAGGCCCTCGATGCCCTCGTCGACGCGGACGAACGCACCGAACGGAACCAGCTTGGTGACCTTGCCGGGGACGACCTGGCCGATCTGGTGGGTGCGGGCGAACTGCTGCCACGGGTCTTCCTGGGTCGCCTTCAGCGACAGGGAGACGCGCTCGCGGTCCATGTCGACGTCCAGGACCTCGACCGTGACCTCCTGGCCGACCTCGACGACCTCGGACGGGTGGTCGATGTGCTTCCAGGACAGCTCGGAGACGTGGACCAGACCGTCGACGCCACCCAGGTCCACGAAGGCACCGAAGTTGACGATCGAGGACACCACACCGGACCGGACCTGGCCCTTCTGGAGGGTGGTGAGGAAGGTCTGGCGGACCTCGGACTGGGTCTGCTCCAGCCAGGCACGGCGGGACAGGACCACGTTGTTGCGGTTCTTGTCCAGCTCGATGATCTTGGCGTCGAGCTCCTTGCCGACGTACGGCTGGAGGTCGCGGACACGGCGCATCTCGACCAGGGAGGCCGGGAGGAAGCCGCGGAGGCCGATGTCGAGGATGAGACCACCCTTGACGACCTCGATGACGGTACCGGTGACGATGCCGTCCTCTTCCTTGATCTTCTCGATGGTGCCCCAGGCACGCTCGTACTGGGCGCGCTTCTTCGAGAGGATCAGGCGGCCTTCCTTGTCCTCCTTCTGAAGGACGAGGGCCTCGATCTCGTCGCCGACCTTGACGACCTCGTTCGGGTCGACGTCGTGCTTGATCGAGAGCTCGCGGCTCGGGATGACACCTTCGGTCTTGTAACCGATGTCGAGCAGGACCTCGTCCCGGTCGACCTTCACGATGACGCCGTCGACGATGTCGCCGTCGTTGAAGTACTTGATCGTCTCGTCGATCGCGGCGAGGAAGGCTTCCTCGTTACCGATGTCGTTGACCGCTACCTGCGGAGTGGCGGTGGTCTCGGTGCTGCTCGTCATGTGGGAAAGGGCTCCGGTACGGACATTGAAGTCGTAGGTACTGCTACGCCGGGAGCCCCGTATCGCAACCTGCAATAAGCCGAACAGCGTGGAGGCGCCGACCGGGCCGGCGATCCGGGGGCTGGGAAGCTCCCGGGAAACCGGCCTCCGTCTGGAGGCACCTCGTGAACCGAGGGGACATACATCACAGATGCGAGCGGCCTGCTCGGTCTGAGGCGCGCAGGCTCGCAGCGCAACTTGTAGCATACGGGGGCAGCCGGAGGCGGTCAATGCGCGAAGGCGCACACCGGGGGCGGAACGCCCCATACCCGGCGCAACTGAGGTTTGCGGAGGCCGTTATGGCCGCCGGTCGGCACTCTGAACGCAAACTACAACGACGGTGAACATGAGCCAAGACGTCCGAGGTCCCGCACACCCGTCCGGCGATCCGGGGGCCCGCCGGGCCCCGGGAGCGGCGGACCCGGCAGATCCGGCGGAGGCGCCGGACGGAGAGGCCGAGGCCACCCGCCGTGACGCCGGCGCCACCGAGAGCAGCCGGGCGAACCGGGGCTGGTGGGACCGGAACGCCGACGAGTACCAGCACGACCACGGCGCGTTCCTGGGGGACGACCGTTTCGTCTGGGGCCCCGAGGGTCTCGACGAGGCGGACGCGGGACTGCTCGGGCCGCGGGAGTCGCTGAAGGGGCTCGACGTCCTGGAGATCGGGGCCGGCGCCGCGCAGTGTTCCCGCTGGCTCGCGGCGCAGGGCGCGCGGCCGGTGGCGCTGGACCTGTCCCACCGGCAGCTCCAGCACGCGCTGCGGATCGGCGGCGGGCTGCCGCTGGTCGAGGCGGACGCCGGGGCGCTGCCGTTCCGGGACGGCTCCTTCGACCTGGCGTGCTCGGCGTACGGGGCGGTGCCCTTCGTCGCGGACCCGGCCGCGGTCTTCGCCGAGGTCCGCCGGGTGCTGCGGCCGGGCGGCCGGTGGGTGTTCTCGGTGACGCATCCGATCCGCTGGGCCTTCCCCGACGAGCCCGGGCCCGAGGGGCTGAGCATCGCCGCCTCCTACTTCGACCGCACCCCGTACGTGGAGCAGGACGACGAGGGACGCGCGGTGTACGTGGAGCACCACCGGACCCTCGGCGACCGGGTCAGGGACGTGGTGGCCGGCGGCTTCCGGCTGGTGGACCTGGTGGAGCCGGAGTGGCCCGCGTGGAACGACCAGGAGTGGGGCGGCTGGTCTCCGCTGCGGGGGAACCTGATCCCGGGCACGGCGATCTTCGTCTGCGCACGGGACTGACGCAAGGTCCGGCAGGGGGTCCGGCACGGGGTCCGGCACACGGGACCGATTCGTCATATCAACAGACCGACGGGTGGCGGCGGTGGACAACCGGCCGCCCGCCCCGAGGGCACGGACCACACTGAAAGCATGATCCGAACCGAGGCAATCGACCGGCTCCCGGTCCGCCACTGCGTCCCCGAGCTGCTGACCGCGCTCGAAGGGCACGGCACCGCGGTACTGCACGCACCCCCGGGCACGGGGAAGACGACGCTGGTGCCGCTGGCGCTGGCCGGGGTGGTCGGGACCGGGCCGCGGCGCCGGGTGCTGGTCGCCGAGCCGCGGCGGATGGCGGTCAGGGCGGCGGCCCGGCGGATGGCCTGGCTGCTGGGGCAGGAGACCGGCGGGACCGTCGGCTACACGGTCCGGGGCGAGCGCAGAGCCGGTGCGGAGACCCTGGTCGAGGTGGTGACCACGGGCGTGCTGCTCCAGCGCCTCCAGCGCGATCCCGAGCTGGCGGGCGTGGACGTGGTGCTGATCGACGAGTGCCACGAGCGCCATCTCGACGCCGATACGGCCCTGGCGTTCCTGGTCGATGTCCGGGCGGCGCTCCGCCCCGAGCTGGGCCTGATCGCGGCCTCGGCCACGAGCGACACCGATGCCTGGGCGCGGCTGCTGACCTCGGTGGACGGTTCGGAGCCCGCGCCGGTGGTCCGGGGTGCGGGCGAGGGCTTCGGCAGCGAGCTGCACTTCGCGCCGCCGCCGCCCGGAATCCGGCCCGCCCACGGGACCCGGGTGGATCCCGCGCTGCTGCGCCATATCGCGGCGACGGTCCGGCTGGCGCTCTCCCGCCATCAGGGGGACGTGCTCTGTTTTCTGCCGGGGACGGGTGAGATCGCCCGTACGGCGGGGCTGCTGGAGGGGGTCGGCGCGGAGGTGCTCCAGCTGCACGGGCGGGCCCCGGCGGCGGTCCAGGACGCGGTGCTGCGGGGCGGTGGCGAGCGTCGCCGGGTGGTGCTGGCCACCTCGGTCGCGGAGTCGAGCCTGACGGTGCCCGGGGTGCGGATCGTGGTCGACTCGGGGCTGGCCCGGGAGCCGCGGACCGATCATGCCCGGGGGCTGGGCTCGCTGACGACGGTCCCGGTGTCGGTGGCGGGAGCGGCCCAGCGGGCGGGCCGGGCGGGCCGGGAGGCCGTCGGCACGGTGTACCGCTGCTGGGCGGAGGCGGAGGACGGCCGGCGGGCCCGGTTCCCGGCCCCCGAGATCAGCGTCGCGGACCTCACCGGGTTCGCGCTGCGGGTGGCCTGCTGGGGCGATCCGCAGGCGCGGGGGCTGGCCCTGCTGGACGCTCCGCCGGGCGGGGCGATGGCCGCGGCGGCTTCCGTGCTGCGGGCCGTCGGCGCGGTGGACCGGGACGGCAGGGCGACGGAGCGGGGCGTGCTGATGGCCCGGCTCGGGGTGCATCCCCGGCTGGCCCGGGCCCTGCTGGACGGCGCGGGGCAGGTCGGCGCGGGCCGGGCGGCCGAGGTGGTGGCGCTGCTGAGCGAGGAGCCGCCCCGGGAGTACGGGGACGATCTGACCGCCACCTGGCGGACGGCCCGGCGCGGCGGCGACGGATACGCGGGCCGGTGGCGGGCGGAGGTGCGGCGGCTGGAGTCGGCGCTGGCGGCGGTGGACCCGGGCGGCCGCAGGGGCGGCCGGGCGGGCGGGGGCGGGCTCTCGGACGACGCGGCCGCCGGTCTGGTCACCGCGCTGGCGTTCCCGGAGCGGGTGGCGCGGGCCCGGGGCGAGGGGTCCTTTCTGATGGTGTCCGGCACCCGTGGGGAGGTGGGGAGCGGTTCGGCGCTGCGGGGCGCTCCCTGGCTGGCGGTCGCGGTGGCGGACCGTCCGGCGTCGGCGGCGTCGGCCCGGGTGTGGCTGGCCGCGCCCGCCGACGAGGAGACCGCGCGGGCGGCGGCCGGTCATCTGCTGGTGTCGGAGGAGCAGGTGCGCTGGGAGGACGGCGATGTGGTCGCCCGGAGCGTGCGCAGGCTGGGCGCGGTGGAACTGTCGGCGAGACCGCCGGCCGATCCGGACCCGGCACTGCTGCGGGCCGCGGTGCTCGACGGGATACGCCGGGAGGGGCTCGGGCTGCTGCACTGGACGCGGGAGGCCCGCGGGCTGCGGGAGCGGCTGGCCTTTCTGCACCGGGTGGTCGGCGAGCCCTGGCCGGATACGGCGGACGAGGCGCTGGTGGAGCGGGCCGGGGAGTGGCTGGAGCCGGAGCTGTCCCGGGCGCGGCGGCGGTCGGATCTGGGCCGGATCCACGCCGAGGCGTGTCTGCGGAGGCTGCTGCCGTGGGCGGGTGGTGAGGCCGCGCGGCTGGAACAGCTGGCGCCGGAGCGGATCGCGGTGCCGAGCGGTTCGCTGATCCGGGTGGAGTACGGCGGGGAGCAGCCGGTGCTTGCGGTGAAGCTCCAGGAGCTGTTCGGGCTGGAGGCGACGCCCGAAGTGGCAGGGGTGCCGGTGCTGGTGCATCTGCTCTCCCCCGCCGGGCGGCCGGTCGCGGTGACCGCGGACCTGGCCTCGTTCTGGCGGGACGGCTACCGCTCGGTCCGGGCGGAGTTGCGCGGCCGCTATCCCAAGCACCCCTGGCCGGAGGATCCCGCGACGGCCGAGCCCACCCGCCACACGAGCGCCCGCGCCCGCGCCACCCGGAACCCCTGACGGCCGTGCACGGCACGGCGGGCCGCCCGGGACGGCGGGCGGGCCCCGGGGAGTCCGAAGGGGCGGCGGTGGCCTGCGCCGGGGACCGGACGGAGCGGCGGCAGGCATGCCCCGGGCCGACGAGACAACGGCGGGCACGCCCCGGAAAGCCGGAGGAGCGGCGGGCGCGCACCGGGGGTTCAGAGGTGCCCGGGGTCGGAGGTGCCCGGGGTCGGAGGTGCCCGGGGTCGGAGGTGCCCGGGGTCGGAGGTGCCCGGGGTCGGACGGGGAAGGGCCCGTCAGACGGGGAGGGGGCCGGGAGGGCCGGGGCGGGAGGGGGTGGGGGGCGGGGCGGGGGGAAGGGGGCGGCGGGAGCGGGCCTCCAGGTACAGCGCCAGGGCAAGCAGCACCCCCGCCAGCCCGAGGAACCCCAGGGGCAGATAGGAGGTCATCAGCAGGATCGGCAGACGCTGGGACTTCACCAGGCCGACGGTGTGGTCCAGATAGTCGGGGCGCATCTTCACATGGCCCTCGAAGGCGGTGACCCGGTCACGGCCGCCGAGGAGGGTGCCGCCGCGGAGTTCCTCCTTGTGGATCTCCTCCCCGTTGACGGGGGCGCCGGTGACGGGATCCACCCAGAACATGCGCTTGGTGGTGTACCAGCGGGTGGTGCCGGTCTGTTTCTCCAGGGTGGTCGCGTCGACACCGGGGATGGGCATCTTCCTGGGGAAGGGGACCTTGGTCCAGGGGATCGTCTGTTCGAAGTAGTAGACCTCCAGGCCGCGGAAGGTGCGGGTGCCCCGGTAGTGGATGGGGGCGGAGGTGCGGGTCTGGGCATCGAAGTACCGGTAGTCCCGTTTCTCCGTGAGGAAGGGCCATTTGTACGCGATGCCGTCGCGCCGTACGGGATCGCCGTCGACGGACTCTCCGGCCGCGTGGACGGGTTCCTGGCTGTGGGCGTCGAAAACATAGCGCTCGGGGATCTGGGAGACCATCTTCCCGTCGGGGCCCTGGATATGGGTGAGGGCGTCCCAGACGACGACGGAGCGGTCGGTGCCGCGTTCGATCCGCTCGGACTCCTCCACATTGCCCTTGAGGGTCTGGACGATGGTGATCCGCTCGACCTTCTCCGCCTGGAGGGTGCCGTAGTCGAGCAGGGTCGCGGGCCGGGCCTCCAGCACGACTTCCTGGTACTGGCCCGGGGGGATTTCGACCAGCCGGGGAAAGGCGTAGTAGCGCAGCAGGGGCGCGAGGGCGGCGAAGAAGACGGCGAGGGAGAGCAGGACCAGCCCGGCGCGGCGGCGCATGACCGGCGCCCCTACTTCTTGGGGCCGGGGACGGTGGTCAGCAGCGGTTCGGGCGAGGTCTTCCCCGGCGGGGCGCCGATCGCGGTGACGGTGAGGACGAGGGCGAAGGCGGCCGCCAGCCCGACGGCGACGGCGACGAGGGCGCGCATGCTCGACCTCCCGGTGGTCGGATCCCCCTGCCGAATCTGATACACCGTCAGGGATGGGGCACCGTAGCAACCTGGCCGTGAGATGAGAACCCGTGGACCGGCCCGGTACCGCTACCGCACCGGCCGGGGATACGGCACCGTCCCCGCACCGGATACCGGTACGGGGACGGGGGAAGTGCGGCGGAGCCGGTGTCAGCCGGCCGTGGCCGATCCGAGAGCGCTCGGGGAGGACGTCGGCGCCGGGGCCTCGGCGACCTCGATGTCGACGATCAGACTGATGCCGCCCGAGAACACCAGCTTGAGCTGGAAGGGGCCGGTCAACTCGTCGGCGAACAGCTCCGGGAGGGTCAGGGTCCCGTCGGCGGCGGTGACCAGTCCGTCGAGGACGCGCAGCGGCTTGCCGTCAGCCCCCTTGAAGTAGGGGCCCTTCTCGGCGGGCACCGGCGTGCCGTCCGGGCCGGTCGTCTCCGGGCCGGTCGTCTCCAGGACGGCACGGGCGGCCACTCCGGGCGCCACGGTGTCGCGGAAGGTGGCCTTGACCACGACCGGCTCGGCGAACGCCGTCCCGGGGGCGGCCGTCGGCTTCCCCTCGCCGACCCGGACGACCCGGTCCGCGGCGCGGGGGGTGACCTTCCCGCGGAAGCCCGTCGCGGCGGGCTTCGTGCTCACGGTGGTGGCGGTCACGGTGAAGGAGCCGGTGCGGTCGCCCGCCTCCAGCACCGGCGCGGTGACCGTGCCGTCGGCGGCGGTGCGCAGGACGACGTTCTTCCGGCCCCCGGCGAAAACGGTGGCGGTGGTGCCGGTGATCTCGAAGCGGACCTCCTGCCCGGCGACGGCGCGGCCGTCGGTCTTCACCCTGACGGTGACCCGCTCCTCGACGTCCCGCCCGGCCATCGCGCTCAGCGCGCCGGTCCCCGCGTTCTCGACGACGGTGACCGGGGCGGGCTTCGCGGGCGGGGTGACGGGCGGCTTCGGCTTCTGGGGCGGCTTGGTGCCGGGACCGGCCGGCGGGGTCTTCCCGGGCTGCTTCCCGGGGGCGGCGGGCTCCTTCGCGGGTTCCCCGGTGCCGGTGGACGGCGGCGTGGTGCCGCTGTTGCCCGTGCCGCCGCCGTGGTTGCCGCCGCTGCCGCTGCCGCTGTCCGGGGTGTTGGAGCCGGGCAGCACCCCGCTGCCGTCGGGCACCTGGTGAGTGCCCTTCTTGTAGTACTCGAACCAGGACATGACGGTATTGAGATACGCCCGGGAGCGGTTGTAGCCGAGGATCGCCCGCTCCAGGTCCTGGGCGTTCGTCAGGTCCCGGTCGTTGGCGCAGAGGTAGCGCCCGGCGGCGAGAGCCGCGTCGTAGATGTTGTTCGGGTCCTTGCGGCCGTCACCGTTGGCGTCCTGACCCCAGGTGGCCCAGGTGGAGGGGATGAACTGCATCGGCCCGACGGCGCGGTCGTAGACGGTGTCCCCGTCGTACGCCCCGTTGTCGGTGTCCGGGATGTTGGCGAAGCCCACTCCGTTGAGCACCGGCCCGCGGATCGGGGAGAGCGTGGTGCCGTTGGCGTCGACCCGGCCGCCGCGGGCCTGCCCGGACTCCACCTTGCCGATCGCGGCGAGCAGTTGCCAGGGGACCTTGCAGCCGGGGTCGGAGGAGGCGATGGTCTCCTCGGCGCGCTTGTAGGCGGCGAGAACGGTCGCGGGTATGCCCGCCTCGGCCGCGCCCGCCGGTCCGTGTCCGCCGGTGGTGGTCCCGCCCGGGCCCGTCGTGCCGGTCGGGGTCGGGGACTTCAGCGGCGGCAGGTCGGTGTAGTAGGGAGAGTCCCCGGTGACGGGAGTGCCGGGCGGTGGGGTCACTTCGTCGGTGGCATCGTCCTGCGCGCCGTGGCTGTCACCCGATACGGCATGGGTGACGCTCGGCGCCTGCGAGGCCGAGAGCGCGGCCACGGCGGCGGCCGCCACAGCCGTGGTGGTAGCCCCTCGGCGCAGTCGGCGGCCGAAATGCGCTGCCATACGTTGTCCCTCCCCGAGACGTTCTCCCTGGTCCGCGTCCAGTCCGCGTACGGTCCGCGTACGCGTCAACTCAGCCGACCCTACGTCACCCCAGGCCTCCGGAACACCGGGCCCTGACCGTTTTTCACCACTTCGCCACCTCGTGATGGAGATCCGGAGTGATACGGTCCGCCCCGCGTCCGGCTCCGTGTCCGCCCTGCGTCAGCCGCGCGCCAGTCCTCTGTAAGTCCCGCGTCCTGCTCCGTCCCGCCGGCGAGTCCCGGGCCGCCGGGCCGCCGGGCGGGAACGACAACGGCCGCGCCCCCTTGTGCCAGGGGGCGCGGCCGGGCCGGGTGTTGCGTCAGTGGGCCGCGGACTCCCAGTCGGCGCCGACACCTACGGAGACATCGAGCGGAGCGCTGAGCTCCGCCGCGCCGGACATCTCCCGGCGCACCAGGGCCTCCACGGCCTCGCGCTCGCCGGGGGAGATCTCCAGCACGATTTCGTCATGGACCTGGAGCAGCAGCCGGGAGGTCAGCCCGGCCTCCCGCAGGGCGGCGTCCACCCGGAGCATGGCGATCTTCACAATGTCCGCTGCGGTGCCCTGGATGGGGGCGTTCAGCGCCATCCGCTCGGCGGCCTCGCGGCGCTGGCGGTTGTCGCTGGTGAGGTCGGGGAGATAGCGGCGGCGGCCGAAGATGGTCGCGGTGTAGCCGGTGGCGCGGGCCTCGTCCACCACATGGTGGAGGTAGTCGCGGACCCCGCCGAAGCGCTCGAAGTAGGTGTCCATCAGGGCCCGGGCCTCGCCCGCCTCGATGTTCAGCTGCTGGGAGAGCCCGAAGGCGGAGAGTCCGTACGCCAGGCCGTACGACATGGCCTTGATCTTGCGGCGCATCTCGGCGTCGACGTCGGAGGTGGCGACGCCGAAGACCTGGGAGGCGACGGTGTTGTGGAGGTCCTCGCCGGAGGCGAAGGCCCGGATGAGGCCCTCGTCCTGCGAGAGATGGGCCATCACCCGCAGTTCGATCTGGCTGTAGTCGGCGGTCATCAGGGTTTCGAAGCCCTCGCCGACCACGAAACCGCGGCGGATGGCCCGGCCCTCGTCGGTGCGCACCGGCACGTTCTGGAGGTTGGGGTCGGTGGAGGAGAGTCGGCCGGTGGCGGCCACGGTCTGGCTGAAGGTGGTGTGGATCCGGCCGTCGGCGGCGACGGTCTTGATCAGGCCCTCGACGGTGGACCGCAGCCTGGCCTGCTCCCGGTGGCGGAGCATGATCACGGGCAGTTCGTGCTCGGTCTGGCCGGCGAGCCAGGCGAGGGCATCCGCGTCGGTGGTGTAGCCGGTCTTGGTCTTCTTGGTCTTGGGGAGGTTCAGCTCACCGAAGAAGACCTCTTGGAGCTGCTTGGGCGAGCCCAGGTTGAACTCGTGGCCGACGGCGGCATGGGCCTCCTTGACGGCCTGCTGGACGGCCCCGGCGAACAGCTGCTCCATGGCCTCCAGATGGGCGCGGTCGGCGGCGATGCCGTACCGCTCCATCCGGGCGAGGAGTAGGGAGGTGGGCAGCTCCATATCGTGGAGCAGATCGGTGGCGCCGACCTCTTCGAGCCGGGTGCCGAGGGCGTCCCCGAGGTCGAGGACGGCCCGGGCCTGGGCCATCAGGGCATCGGCCTCGGCGTGTTCGTCGGTGCCGAAGGCGAGCTGGCCGTCGGCGGCGGCCGGGGCCAGCTCCCGGCCGAGGTACTCCACGGCGAGCGCGTCGAGGGCGAAGGAGCGGCGCCCGGGCTTGACCAGATAGGCGGCGAGGGCGGTGTCCATGGTGATGCCCGCGAGGTGCCAGCCGTGCTCGGGGAAGACCCGCAGGGACTCCTTGGCACCGTGCAGCACCTTGGGGCGGCCGGAGTCGGCGGCCCAGTCCGCGAAGGCGCGTTCGTCGGCCTCGTCGAGACGGGTGGGGTCGAACCAGGCGGCCTTGCCGTCGGCGGCGGCCAGGGCGATCTCGGTGACGCTGCCGGTGCCGAGGGACCAGTCGGCGACGGTGGCCATCCCGAGCGGCCGGCCGCCGTGTTCGGCGAGCCAGGGGGCCAGCTCGCCGGTGGTGAGGACGGAGCCGTCCAGTTCCACGCCGGCGGCGGGGGCCGGGGGCTCGTCCTCGGCCGTGCCCGGGTCGACCGCCAGCAGCCGCTCGCGGAGGCTGGGATTGCGGATCTCCAGCACTTCCAGGAAGCCCTGGAGAGCCTTGCGGTCGTACGGGGCGCGCTCCAGCTCGGCCACGGCCTTCGGCAGTTCGACGTCCCGGACCAGCTCGGTGAGGTGGCGGTTGAGCTTGACGGCGTCCAGATGGTCCCGGAGGGACTGGCCGACCTTCCCCTTCACCTCGTCGGCGCGCTCGACCAGCTCGGCGAAGGAACCGAACTGGTTGATCCACTTGGTGGCGGTCTTCTCGCCGACGCCGGGGATACCGGGGAGGTTGTCCGACGGGTCGCCCCGCAGGGCCGCGAAGTCCGGGTACTGCGCGGGGGTGAGTCCGTACTTCTCCTCGACCTTCGCGGGGGTGAACCGGGTCAGCTCGGAGACGCCCTTGGTGGGGTAGAGCACGGTGGTGTGCTCGCTGACCAGCTGGAAGGAGTCCCGGTCGCCGGTGACGATCAGCACCTCGAACCCGGCGGCCTCGGCCCGGGTCGCGAGGGTGGCGATGATGTCGTCGGCCTCGAAGCCGTCGACGGCGAAGCGGACCGCGTTCATCGTGTCGAGGAGTTCGCCGATCAGCTCGACCTGGCCCTTGAACTCGTCGGGCGTCGAGGAGCGGTTCGCCTTGTACTCGGGGTAGTCCGCGGAGCGCCAGGTCTTGCGCGATACGTCGAACGCGACGGCGAAGTGCGTGGGCGCCTCGTCGCGGAGCGTGTTCGCCAGCATCGACGCGAAGCCGTAGACGGCGTTCGTCGTCTGGCCGCTCGCGGTGGTGAAGTTCTCCGCGGGCAGCGCGAAGAACGCCCGGTACGCCAGGGAGTGCCCGTCCATGAGGAGCAGGCGCGGACGCCCCTCGCCGCCCTTCGCGGTCTCCGGGGGCGTCACGGTCTGCGGGGTCTTCTTCGATGCTGTCTCAGCCACGGGGACGATCCTGCCACGCCCCACTGACAATGACGGCCACGGCATGCTCGGCCGGGCCCCCGGCACTCCCGGCACCACCGGTCCGGGCGGGCCGCCCGGACCCTCCGTGTCTCCGGCTGTCCGCTCGCGACCGCACGGTGTCACCGGTCCGTGACAGGATGGAACACCGGCCGCAGCCGCCGCACCGGGCCGTGCCGACGGCGTACGGCGTACGGCCTCGCCGGAGTCCGCCGGGGGCGGGCCCGGTCCCGACCGAGGGGAGCACCATGGTCAGCAAGCCGCCCGCGGACGACCCCGTCCAGGACGCGCCCGAGATCGGCCCGCCCGGCCGGGCCGCGGCGGGCGTTCCCGCCCTCGTCCACACGGCCAGGGCCGCCCGGGAGCAGATGGGCGCGGTCCGCTCCGTACGGACCCTGCTCAAGGTCAACCAGAAGGAGGGCTTCGACTGTCCGGGGTGCGCCTGGCCCGAGGGGTCCGGGAAGCGGCATCTGGCGGAGTTCTGCGAGAACGGGGCGAAGGCGGTCGCGGAGGAGGCCACCCTGCGGCGGGTGACGCCCGCGTTCTTCGCCGAGCACCCGGTGGCGGAGCTGGCGGAGCGCAGCGGCTACTGGCTGGGGCAGCAGGGCCGGATCACCGAGCCGGTGTACCTCCCGGAGGGCGGTACCCACTACACGCCGGTGAGCTGGGAGCGGGCGTTCGCGATCATCGCGGAGGAGCTGTCCGCGCTCTCCTCCCCCGACGAGGCCGTCTTCTACACCTCGGGGCGGACCAGCAACGAGGCGGCGTTCCTGTTCCAGTTGTTCGTCCGGGAGTTCGGTACGAACAATCTGCCCGACTGCTCGAACATGTGCCACGAGTCGTCGGGTTCGGCGCTGACCGAGACCCTCGGAGTCGGCAAGGGCAGTGTCTCGCTGGAGGATCTGCACCGGGCGGATCTGATCGTCGTCGCCGGGCAGAACCCGGGTACCAACCACCCGCGGATGCTGATCGCCCTGGAGAAGGCGAAGGCGGCGGGGGCCCGGATCATCTCGGTGAATCCGCTGCCGGAGGCCGGTCTGCAGCGGTTCAAGAACCCCCAGAACCCGCTGAGCCTGGTCCGGGGTACACCGCTGGCCGATCTCTTCCTCCAGATCCGCATCGGCGGCGACCAGGCGCTGTTCCGGCTGCTGAACAAGCTGGTCATCGAGGCCGGCGGGGCGGTGGACGAGGAGTTCGTCCGGGACTTCACCCATGGGTACGAGGAGTTCGCGGCGGCGGCCCGGGCGGCGGACTGGAACGAGACCCTCGCCGCGACCGGACTGGCCCGGGAGGAGATCGGGCGGGCGCTGGAGATGGTGCTGGCGTCGGAGCGGACCGTGGTCTGCTGGGCGATGGGGCTGACCCAGCACAAGCACGCGGTGGCCACCATCCGCGAGGTGGTGAACCTGCTGCTGCTGCGCGGCGCGGTGGGCCGCCCGGGTGCCGGGGTCTGCCCGGTGCGGGGCCACTCGAATGTGCAGGGCGACCGGACGATGGGGATCTTCGAGCGGCCCGCGCCGGCCTTTCTGGACGCCCTGGAGAAGGAGTTCGGCTTCGCGCCGCCGCGGCACCACGGCTACGACGTGGTGCGGTCGATCCGGGCGCTGCGCGACGGGGACGCGAAGGTGTTCTTCGCGATGGGCGGCAACTTCACCGCGGCGTCGCCCGACACCACGGTGACCGAGGCGGCGCTGCGGCACGCCCGGCTGACGGTGCAGGTGTCCACCAAGCTCAACCGCTCCCATGCGGTGACGGGCCGCCGGGCGCTGATCCTGCCGACCCTGGGCCGGACGGACCGGGATGTGCAGGAGGGCGGGCGGCAGTTCGTCACCGTGGAGGACTCCATGGGGATGGTGCACGCCTCGCGCGGCAATCTGCCGCCCGCGGGCCCGGCGCTGCTGTCCGAGCCGGCGATCGTGGCCCGGCTGGCGCGGGCGGTGCTGGGGGCCGGGTCGCGGACGCCGTGGGAGGAGTTCGAGCGGGACTACGGCGCGATCCGCGACCGGATCGCGCGGGTGGTCCCCGGCTTCGAGGACTTCAACGCCCGGGCGGCCCGGCCGGGCGGCTTCACCCTGCCGCACGCCCCGCGGGACGAGCGCCGCTTCCCGACGGCGACGGGCCGGGCCAACTTCACGGCCGCGCCGGTGGAGTATCCGCGGGTGCCGGAGGGCCGGCTCCTGCTCCAGACCCTGCGCTCCCACGACCAGTACAACACCACGGTGTACGGGCTGGACGACCGCTACCGGGGGGTGCGCGGCGGGCGCCGGGTGGTGCTGGTGCACCCGGCGGACGCGGACCGGCTGGGGCTGGCCGACGGGGCGTACGTGGATCTGGTGGGCGAGTGGCGGGACGGGGTGGAGCGCCGCGCCCCGCGCTTCCGGGTGGTGCACTATCCGACGGCCCGGGGCTGCGCGGCCGCGTACTACCCGGAGACGAACGTCCTGGTGCCCCTCGACTCGACGGCCGACACCAGCAATACGCCCGCCAGCAAGTCGGTGGTGGTGCGGCTGGAGCCCTGCGACTGACCGGCCGCGGCCGGGCGCGGGGCGGCTGCGGGGCCGGGCTGTGGGCAACGGCACGCCGGGGACCCTAAGCGTCCGCTCAGGCATCTGATATGACGGTGCCTGCAGCCGGCAGCCATCCGCCGGCGCACTGGACCACCGAGATCGGAGCCGGGCCCATGGGCGAGCACCACACCGTGCAGTTCCCGCAGGACATCGTCGACGAGTACGCGGCCCTGGGGGTGGATCTGCCGGCGCTGTTCTCGGCCGGGCATCTGGGCGAGCGGATGGGCGTGCGGATCCTGGAGGCCTCGGCCGAGCGGGTCGTGGGCACGATGCCGGTGGAGGGGAACACCCAGCCGTACGGGCTGCTGCACGGCGGGGCCTCCGCCGTGCTGGCGGAGACCCTGGGCTCGGTGGGCGCCATGCTCCACGGCCGCAGCGGCCGGATCGCGGTGGGGGTGGACCTCAACTGCACCCACCACCGGGGGGTGCGGTCGGGGCTGGTGACCGGGGTCGCGACGGCCGTGCACCGGGGCAGGTCCACGGCGACGTACGAGATCGTGATCTCCGACGAACAGGAGCGGCGGGTCTGCACGGCCCGGCTGACGTGCATGCTGCGGGACATCAACCCCTCCGACGCCGGACATGTCCCGGACCGGGGCCGCACCGCCTGATCCCGCAGGACGGGAGTGCGCGCGCCGGGCCCGCGGGGCCGTCCGCCCCACCCGGGCGGCGCTTCCTGTTCACCCACTTTTCAGAAAATTCCGCACATTTCGCGGCCGGGCGGTCTTCCGCCCGCCCCACCCCATCCCGCCCGACCCCACCCCGGGGACATGAGCGTCGCCGTACCGCACGCCTTACCGCAGAGTTCGCCCGCGCCCGCTCCGGGGTCTCCGGCCCCGGGGCGGCGGTGGCGGCACCCGCACTCTGCGTGATCTTCCCGCGCCGGGGCCGCCGCCGCCCTTCAGGCACCCGAAACACAGGCGTCGCACGCCCGTCATCAACGATCCCCGGAGGCGGCCGACCGGCCGCCGGCCGCGGGATGTTCACCGGCGGGCCGGCCGCCGCCCGGCCCGGCGAACCCAGGGCATGACAGGGACATCTCACCTGCTGTCATGCGTCTACGCGGGTCGATCACCTCACCCCGAGGCGAACTGACGCTCCATCAGCCAGGGGCCCGCGAACACCCGCGCCACGGCTCGGCGTTCGAGCGGTGCGGCCACCCCGAGATGGATGCATATGCCATATAAGATATCGCGACCCTCGCAAGATTTTCACTCTGCGTAATCGCCCTCAGGGTCCGAAAACCGCCCTTCCGCCCCTCACCGGATATCGGACGGTCAGCGGGCCCGGAAAGTCGTGATAGAGGGACCGACAGGAGCATGATCGCCTCAAGGACCTTAGCGGAACAGGGCGTTCTCACCATGTGGTCAGCACAGGGCCGACGAGACGGCCCCACGGCACCCTCTTTCGGGTGCACCGATATCCGATCCGCATAACAAGAACGTCACATCCTGACTTCCCTAGTGCCGTGCCCGAGCACCTCCCCTTAGAGTCACCGCCAGTTACCGCGCCGCCGGGCGCATATCAGCACCGCGCATTCCCGTTCGGCCCGGCGACCAAACGGCACCTCTAGGGGGAGGGCCGTGCCAGGGAAAGGACATATCGTGCGACACCGTTCCTTGCTCATACTTACCGCCGTGGTCACCACGGGAGCACTCACCCTCACCGCCTGCGGATCGCGCGATGACGACAAGAAGGGCAGCGACAGCGGTGGTGGTGGCAAGACCACCGTGGTCATCGGCATCGACGCCCCGCTGACCGGCTCGCTCTCCGCGCTCGGCCAGGGCATCAAGAACTCCGTGGACCTCGCGGCCAAGACCGCGAACAAGGACAACGTGGTCCCGGGCATCGAGTTCAAGGTCGAGTCCTACGACGACCAGGCGCTGCCCGCGTCCGGCCAGCAGAACGCCATCAAGCTGGTCGCCAACAAGGACGTCCTCGGTGTCGTCGGCCCGCTGAACTCGGGCGTCGCCCAGTCCATGCAGGGCGACTTCGCCAAGGCGGACCTGGCGCAGATCTCGCCGGCCAACACCAACCCGTCCCTGTCCCAGGGCGACAACTGGGCCTCCGGCGACAAGAAGCGCACCTTCAAGACCTACTTCCGGACCGCCACCACCGACGTCATCCAGGGCAAGTTCGCCGCCCAGTACCTGTTCAACGAGGCCAAGAAGAAGAAGGTCTTCGTCGTCGACGACAAGCAGACCTACGGCGCCGGCCTCGCGGCGATCTTCGCGGACGAGTTCAAGAAGCTCGGCGGCACCGTGGTCGGCACCGACAAGGTGACGGTCAAGGAGACCGACTTCTCCCCCGCCGCCGACAAGATCAAGGCGTCCGGCGCGGACTCCGTCTTCTTCGGCGGTCAGTACCCCGAGGGCGGTCTGCTGGCCGACCAGATCAAGAAGGCCGGCGCCAACGTCCCGACCATGGGCGGCGACGCGCTCTACGACCCGGCGTACATCAAGGCCTCCGGCCAGTCGAACGACGGCGACCTGGCCACCTCGGTCGGCTACCCGATCGAGATGCTGCCGACCGCGAAGAAGTTCATCGACGACTACAAGGCGGGCGGCTACAAGGACCCGTACGCGGCGTACGGCGGCTACTCCTACGACGCCGCCTGGGCGATCATCCAGGCCGTGAAGACGGTCGTCGAGGCCAACGACGGCAAGGTTCCGAGCGATGCCCGCGCCAAGGTGACCGAGGCGCTCGGCAAGGTCTCCTTCGACGGAGTGACCGGCAAGGTCTCCTTCGACGAGTTCGGTGACACCACGAACAAGCAGCTCACGGTGTACCGGGTCGAAAAGGGCGAGTGGAAGTCCATCAAGAACGCCACTTTCGAGGACTGAGCCGACCGGCCCCCAGCATCTGACCCCAGCCGCGCGAGGGTGCAAACAGCGCCCTCGCGCGGAGTCATATCCGACACGCTCATCGGAGGCTCTGCGGTGAACGAACTGCCGCAACAGCTGGCGAACGGCCTCGCCCTCGGTGCCCTCTACGGCCTCATAGCCATCGGGTACACCATGGTCTACGGCATCGTCCAGCTCATCAACTTCGCCCATGGCGAGATCTTTATGATCGGGGGCTTCGGCGCCCTCACCGCCTATCTGATCCTCCCCGACGGAAGCTCGCTGATCATCGCGATCCCCGTCATGATCATAGGCGGGGCCATCACGGCGGTCGCCGTCGCGACCGCGGCGGAACGGTTCGCCTATCGGCCTCTCCGAGGTGCCCCGAGACTTGCCCCGCTGATCACCGCGATCGGCCTGTCCATCGCCCTCCAGCAGGTCGTCTGGGCCTGGTACCCGGACGCCAAGAAGGCCCGGAGCTTCCCCGAGTTCGCGGGGAAGTCCTTCGAGATCACCGAGAATCTGCACCTCCAGCGGGCAGACCTGTTCGTGCTGGTCCTCGCCCCGCTCTGCATGCTCGCGCTCGGGATGTTCGTCTCCAAGAGCCGCAGCGGCCGGGCGATGCAGGCCACCGCGCAGGACCCGGACACGGCCAAGCTGATGGGCATCAACACCGACCGCATCATCGTGATGGCCTTCGCCATCGGTGCGGGCTTCGCCGCCATCGCGGCGGTCGCCTACGGCCTGGACAAGGGCCAGATCCAGTTCGAGATGGGCTTCATCCTCGGGCTGAAGGCCTTCACCGCCGCCGTGCTCGGCGGTATCGGCAATATCTACGGAGCGATGGTCGGCGGAGTGGTCCTCGGCGTCGCGGAGGCACTGTCCATCGCCTACGTCGCCGAGATCCCCGGGATGGAGCAGCTCGGCGGCGGCGCCTGGGCCAACGTCTGGGCCTTCGTCCTCCTCATCCTTGTGCTCCTCGTGCGGCCCCAGGGCCTGCTCGGTGAGCGCGTCGCGGATCGGGCGTGAGAGAGATGACCACAGAGACCTCCCCCACCACCGACTCCTCCGCGCCCGCGGACGCGGAGTCCCGCACCCGGATGCTGCGCCTGATCACGGCGGGCGGCGGTGTCGCCACCGTCATCAGCACCTTCCTCGCCTGGACCTACACCGACGAGTTCCCCGGCGATCTGACGGTCTACGGCTACCCCGGCGGCCTCCAGATCCTGAGCCTCGTCGCCGGTCTGCTGGTCGTGCTGTTCTCGCTGGCCGGCCTCGGCGTCAAGGGCCTCGGCTGGCTGGTGCCCGCCGGTTCCGCCCGGGCGCTGCGGATGCTCGCCCTCGGCGCCTTCGGCACCACCGCCTACACCGTCGTCGCCATCGCGGCGAAGCTCGGCGGCGTGGTCAATCTGGAGCCCGGCGGCTTTGTTGCCCTGGTGGTCTCCGCCGTATCGCTGGCGGCCTTCGCCCTCCCGGACGACACCCGTCCGGTGAACCGCCCGAAGAGCCTGCCGTCCTGGGCCGAGATCCTGATCATCGTGGCCGTCTTCGCACTCGGCCTGTACGTGATCACCTACGGCATCGACACCGAGTACGCCGAGCTGTTCACCGGCTACCTGCTGGTCGTGGGCTTCGCCATGGCCGGTCTGAACAAGGCCGGTCTGACGGCCAGGCTGTCGGCCCTGACCGCCCGCTACCGCCAGATCACGGTGATCTCGGCGTTCGCGGCCGCGGCGGCGTTCCCGTTCACCCAGAACACCGACACCTACACCCTGATCGCGGTCAACATCCTGATCTTCGCGACGGTGGCCCTCGGTCTGAACATCGTCGTCGGTCTGGCCGGTCTGCTCGACCTCGGCTACGTCGCCTTCCTCGGCGTCGGCGCATACACCGCGGCCCTGGTCTCCGGCTCCACGGCCTCGGCGTTCGACGTCCACTTCCCGTTCTGGGCCGCCGTCATCACCGGCGGTGTGGTCTCGCTGGTCTTCGGTGTCATCATCGGCGCCCCGACCCTCCGGCTGCGCGGCGACTACCTCGCCATCGTGACCCTGGGCTTCGGCGAGATCTTCCGGATCGCGATGCTCAACCTGGACGGCGACTCGGGCCCCGACATCACCAACGGCCCGAACGGTGTCCCGAACATCCCGGACCTGGAGTTCTTCGGGTACAACTTCGGCGAGTCGCACACGATCCTCGGCTTCGAGCTCGGCAGCTACGCCAACTACTACCTGCTGATGCTGCTGGTGACGGTGGTCGTGGTGCTGGTCTTCAAGCGGGCCGAGGACTCCCGGATGGGCCGTGCCTGGGTCGCCATCCGCGAGGACGAGACCGCGGCGACGGCCATGGGCATCAACGGCTTCCGGGTGAAGCTGATCGCCTTCGCCCTGGGCGCCTTCCTCGCCGGTCTGGCCGGTACCGTCCAGGCCCATGTCCAGCACACCGTCGTACCCGAGATGTACCAGTTCGCCGGGCCGGTTCCGCCGAACTCGGCGTTCCTGCTGGCCGCGGTCATCCTCGGCGGTATGGGCACGGTCAGCGGTCCGCTGCTGGGCGCCGCGCTGCTGTACATGATCCCGGCGAAGCTCGACTTCCTCGCCGACTACCAGCTGCTGGGCTTCGGTATCGCGCTGATCCTGCTGATGCGGTTCCGTCCGGAGGGCCTGATCGCCAACCGGCGGGCCCAGCTGGAGTACCACGAGGGCGACGACTCCGACCCATCCGACAACGGCGGCTCCGGCTCCGGCGTCGGCCTCAGCAAGGCGGGGGCGTGACCGTCATGACGACCACCACCACGACCACGGCGACAACCGTGCTCGACGCCGTCGGCGTCACCATGCGCTTCGGCGGTCTGACGGCCGTGCGCTCGGTCGACCTCACGGTCAACTCCGGCGAGATCGTCGGTCTGATCGGCCCCAACGGCGCCGGGAAGACGACCTTCTTCAACTGTCTGACGGGGCTGTACGTCCCCACCGAGGGCAAGGTGACCTACAAGGGCACCGTGCTGCCGCCCAAGCCGCATCTGGTCACCCAGGCGGGAGTGGCCCGGACGTTCCAGAACATCCGGCTCTTCTCCAATATGACGGTCCTGGAGAACGTCCTGGTGGGCCGGCACACCCGGACCAAGGAGGGCCTGTGGTCCGCGCTGCTGCGCGGCCCCGGCTTCAAGCGGGCCGAGGCCGAGTCCCGGGAACGGGCCATGGAGCTGCTGGAGTTCACCGGTCTCGCGGCGAAGGCCGACCATCTCGCCCGCAACCTCCCCTACGGTGAGCAGCGCAAGCTGGAGATCGCCCGCGCGCTGGCGAGCGATCCCGGGCTGCTGCTGCTCGACGAGCCGACCGCGGGCATGAACCCGCAGGAGACCCGGGCGGCCGAGGCCCTGATCTTCGCCATCCGGGACCAGGGGATCGCCGTGCTCGTGATCGAGCACGACATGCGGTTCATCTTCAACCTCTGCGACCGGGTGGCCTGTCTGGTCCAGGGCGAGAAGCTCGTCGAGGGCTCGCCGGAGGTCGTCCAGGGCGACGAGCGGGTGGTCGCCGCCTATCTGGGGACCCCCTTCGAGGGCGCGCCCGGTGCCGACGAGGTCGCCGAGGTGGAGGCGGCCGAAGAAGCCGCGGGGGTCGTGCACACCCCCGAGGACACCGTGCCCGAGGGCGCCGCGCCCGAGGACGCCGTGCCCGGCGGCGACAGCACCACCCGTACCACCGGCCCGGAGAAGGAGACCCCGTGACCGCACTGCTTGAGGTCGAGGACCTCCGGGTGGCCTACGGCAAGATCGAGGCGGTGAAGGGCATCTCCTTCAGCGTCGAGGCCGGCCAGGTGGTCACCCTGATCGGGACCAACGGCGCGGGCAAGACCACGACCCTGCGCACCCTGTCGGGACTGCTGAAGCCGGCCGGGGGGCGGATCGTCTTCGACGGCAAGCCGCTCGACGGCATTCCGGCCCATAAGATCGTGGCCCTGGGGCTGGCCCACTCCCCCGAAGGGCGGCATATCTTCCCCCGGCTGTCGATCGTGGAGAACCTCCAGCTGGGGGCGTTCCTCCGGTCGGACAAGGCGGGGATCGCCCAGGACATCGAGCGGGCCTACGAGCTGTTCCCGATCCTGCGGGAGCGGAGCAAGCAGGCCGCGGGCACCCTGTCCGGCGGTGAGCAGCAGATGCTGGCGATGGGCCGGGCGCTGATGTCGCGGCCGAAGCTGCTGATGCTGGACGAGCCCTCGATGGGCCTGTCGCCGATCATGATGCAGAAGATCATGGCGACCATCACCGAGCTGCGGGAGCAGGGCACCACGATCCTGCTGGTCGAGCAGAACGCCCAGGCGGCGCTCTCGCTGGCCGACCGCGGCCATGTGATGGAGGTCGGCAAGGTCGTGCTGTCGGGCTCGGGCGAGCAGTTGCTCCACGACGAGTCGGTCCGCAAGGCCTATCTCGGCGAGGACTGATCGCCCGCGGCGGTACGAGACGGCGAAGGGCCCGCACCCCACGGGGTGCGGGCCCTTCGGTGTCCGGCTACTGCTGGCCCTTCGCGGCCTTCTTCTCCTCCGAGTCGGCGATGACCGCCTCGGCGACCTGCTGCATGGAGAGCCGCCGGTCCATGGAGGTCTTCTGGATCCAGCGGAAGGCGGCGGGCTCGGTGAGGCCGTACTCGGTCTGGAGGACGCTCTTGGCGCGGTCGACGAGCTTGCGGGTCTCCAGCCGCTGGGAGAGGTCGGCGACCTCCTTCTCCAGCGCCTTCAGTTCGGCGAAACGGGAGACCGCCATCTCGATGGCGGGGACGACGTCGCTCTTGCTGAACGGCTTGACGAGATAGGCCATCGCCCCGGCGTCGCGGGCCCGTTCGACCAGATCGCGCTGGGAGAAGGCGGTCAGCATCAGCACGGGGGCGATGGACTCCCCGGCGATCTTCTCGGCCGCGGAGATCCCGTCGAGCACGGGCATCTTCACATCGAGGATGACGAGGTCCGGGCGGTGCTCACGGGCCAGGTCGACGGCCTTCTGGCCGTCCCCGGCCTCGCCGACGACCGTGTACCCCTCCTCCTCCAGCATCTCTTTGAGGTCGAGCCGGATGAGGGCCTCGTCCTCCGCGATGACCACCCGGGTGGTCTGCGGCGGGACGTGCGACGTGTCGTCTTCGGGGCCGGGGGTCGGCTGGTCGGGGGCGGTCAACGGGACTCCTCATTCCAAGGCAGGGTGCTCCCCACGAGACTACCCAGCTCCTGTATGGTTGGGGCACAAAGGGTGCTCGCTTCCCTTTGTTTCCAAGGAAGCCCCGGTAGCCCAGCGGTAGAGGCAGTGGTCTCAAACACCATCCAGCGTGGGTTCGAATCCCACCCGGGGTACTTTAACTTTGATTCCAAGGTCACGAGTGGGGCCCCTCTTCGGAGGGGCCCGCGGCGTTTCCGGGGCCGTTCCGGCGGACCCGGGAGCGGCCCTCAGAGACTCTCGGCCTCGCCGATGTGGTGGACCCGGACCAAGTTGGTGGAACCGGACACCCCGGGCGGGGATCCCGCCGTGATCACCACGATGTCGCCGGGCTCGCAGCGGCCGATCTTCAGCAGCTCCTCGTCGACCTGGGCCACCATCGCGTCGGTCGAGTCCACCCGGGGGCCGAGGAAGGTCTCCACACCCCAGGTGAGGTTCAGCTGCGAACGGGTCGCCGGGTCGGGGGTGAAGGCGAGCAGCGGGATCGGCGAGCGGTAGCGGGAGAGCCGCCGGGCCGTGTCTCCGGACTGGGTGAAGGCGACCAGGAACTTCGCCCCGAGGAAGTCGCCCATCTCGGCCGCGGCACGGGCCACCGCGCCGCCCTGGGTACGGGGCTTGTTCCGCTCGGTCAGCGGGGGCAGGCCCTTGGCGAGGACGTCCTCCTCGGCCGCCGCGACGATCCGGCTCATCGTCCGGACGGTCTCCACCGGGTACTTGCCGACGCTGGTCTCGCCGGAGAGCATCACCGCGTCCGTACCGTCGATGACGGCATTGGCCACGTCGGACGCCTCGGCGCGGGTCGGCCGGGAGCTGTCGATCATCGAGTCCAGCATCTGGGTGGCGACGATCACCGGCTTGGCGTTCCGCTTCGCCAGCTTCACGGCCCGCTTCTGGACGATCGGGACCTGCTCCAGGGGCATTTCGACACCGAGGTCGCCACGGGCCACCATGATGCCGTCGAAGGCGGCGACGATCTCCTCGATGTTCTCGACCGCCTGCGGCTTCTCGACCTTGGCGATCACCGGGAGACGGCGGCCCTCCTCGTCCATGATCCGGTGCACGTCCTCGATGTCCCGGCCGCTGCGGACGAAGGAGAGGGCGATGACATCGGCACCGGTGCGCAGCGCCCAGCGCAGGTCGTCGATGTCCTTCTCGGAGAGCGCGGGCACGGAGACGGCGACACCGGGGAGGTTGAGCCCCTTGTTGTCGGAGACCATGCCGCCCTCGACGACGGTGGTGCGGACCCGGGGGCCGTCGACCGAGGTCACCTCCAGGGCGACCTTGCCGTCGTCGACGAGGATGCGCTCGCCGGGGGTGACATCGCCCGCCAGCCCGGCGTAGGTGGTGCCGCAGAGGTGCCGGTCGCCGTGGGTCTCCTCGACGGTGATGGTGAACTCGTCACCGCGCTCCAGCAGTACGGGGCCCTCCTGGAACCGGCCGAGCCGGATCTTCGGTCCCTGGAGGTCGACCAGGATCCCCACACTGCGTCCCGTCTCGTCGGACGCCTTGCGGACGCGGTGGTAACGCTCCTCGTGCTCGGCGTACGAGCCGTGGCTGAGGTTGAGGCGGGCCACATCCATTCCGGCCTCGACCAGGTCCTTGATCCGGTCGTAGGAGTCGGTGGCTGGGCCCAGAGTACAAACGATCTTTGCTCGGCGCATGCGCCCGACCCTACGCCGTACCGATGGGTAGCGACGGTCGTCCGGATGACTACTCAACAATCTTTGCGTTAAAGGGTATTGACACCGGGAGAAGTGTGCGGGGGGCTGCTCCGATGAGCGGAAGGCGAGGGGTACGGCGGGGCTCCGGCCCGGCCCGGCGGGAGCCCCCGCGGCCCGGCGCGGGAGGTCACCGGGCGGGCGGCGGCGCTCCGTGGCAGGCCGCGCGGCAGCCGGGTGGGGGCGCTCCGCGGGAGGTCACAGGGCGGGCGGAGTGATCACGAAGCGGGCGTTCACCCGGGCGTGGACGGTCTGCCGGCGGGGTTCGAGGTCCAGTTCGGGAGCGGCCTCGGCCAGGGCGTAGCCGCCGGCGGCGCGAGCGGAGACCGGTCCGGCCTCGTACGGATGGGCGTGGTCCGCTCCCTCGTCGGCCAGCTCCAGCAGGGCGACCGGACGGGCACCCAGTGCCTCGGCGTACTCCCGGGCCCGCTTGACCGCCTCCAGCACCGCCTGCCGCCGGGCGGCACCGTACGCGGGCGAGTCCGGCCGCAGCGCCCACCACAGTCCGTTGACGGCGGTCAGCTCCAGATCGGCCAGCCGGCCGGTCAGCTCGCCGATGACCGTGAAGTCGGCCACCTCCGCCTCGATATGGACCACACCGTGGTACGTCCGCACCCCTTCGCCCCGGCCGCGCCGGGTGAGTTCGGGGGTGACCGAGAGCATTCCGGTCTCCAGCTTCTCGACCGCTTCGCCGTACGACCGCAGCAGGTCCAGGGCGGCCTGGTTGCGCCGGATCAGATCGTCCAGGGCGGCGCGCCGGTCGGCGCCGCGGGCCCGGACGGCGACCGTGAACCGGGCGATCTCGGGGTCTACTTCCAGCCGGGCCTCGCCGCAGACGGCGATCCGCGGCGCCTCGGGGGTGCCGTACGGCTGGAAGGGCGCGGGGGACACCTCGGTCATGGGGCGGGCTCCTTCGGTACGGCGCGCGGCGCGCGCTCCGGGACGGCGTACCCCAACTCTCCCATCCGGCACCGACGGGCGGGCCCGCGACGGCCCGGGGCCCTGTGCCCGGACAGACGCCCCGGGGCCGGGCCGGAGGCGGCGGGGGCAGGGGGGCGGCTCCGGGCCGGGCCGGGCCGCCCCGGGCTCAGAACCGGGCTCAGAACTGGGCTCAGATCTGGGCGAGCGGGGTGAGCCGCTGCCCCTGGCCCGGGATCCGGGGCGCCTCGCGCCGCTCCAGCCCGAAGCTGGTGAACGCGGTCCGGCGCGGCAGCGGGTAGGGCTCCCGGCCGGTGAGCGCGTTGAGGATGCTCGCGCTGCGCCAGGCGGTGAGGCCGAGGTCGGGGGCGCCGACGCCGTGGGTGTGGGTCTCCGCGTTCTGCACGTACACCGCCCCGGTCACCGACGGGTCCAGGACCAGCCGGAAGTCCTCGTCGATCCGGGGCCGCCCGGCGGTGTCCCGCCGCAGATACGGGTCGAGCCCGGCCAGTACCCGGGCGAGCGGCCGTTCGCGGTAGCCGGTGGCGAGGACCACGGCGTCGGTGGTGAGCCGGGAGCGGGTGCCCTGCTGGACGTGCTCCAGGTGGAGTTCGACGCGGGTGGTGGCGACCCGGCCCGCGGTACGGACCCGGACTCCCGGGGTGAGGACGGCGTCCGGCCAGGTGCCGTGCAGGGAGCGGCGGTACAGCTCGTCGTGGACGGCGGCCAGGGTGCCCGCGTCGATCCCCTTGTGCAGCTGCCACTGGCGGGGCACCAGCCCGTCGCGGACCTCCTGCGGCAGACCGTGGAAGTAGCGGGTGTAGTCGGGGGTGAAGTGCTCCAGGCCGAGCTTGGAGTACTCCATCGGCGAGAACGCCTCGGTCCTGGCGATCCAGTGCAGCCGTTCCCGGCCCTCGGGCCGGGATCTGAGCAGGTCGAGAAAGACCTCCGCACCGGACTGGCCGGCGCCGACGACCGTGATGTGCTCCGCGGCGAGGAGCGTCTCGCGGTGGCTCAGATAGTCGGCGGAGTGGACGACGGGCACGGTCGGCGCCGCCACCAGCGGGCGCAGCGGTTCGGGGACGTACGGTTCGGTGCCGATGCCGACGGCGACGGAACGGGCATGGGTCCGGCCGGCGGCGGTCGCTTCGCCGTCGGCGCCGGTCCGGGTGAAGTCGATCTCGAACAGGTCGTGTTCGGGATTCCAGCGGACGGCGTCGACATGGTGGCCGAAGTGGAGGGTGGGCAGTGCGCCGGCCACCCAGCGGCAGTAGGCGTCGTACTCGGCGCGGTGGACGTGGAACCGTTCGGCGACGTAGAAGGGGAAGAGCCGGTCGCGGGCGCGGAGGAAGCTGAGGAAGCTCCAGGGGCTGGCGGGGTCGGCGAGGGTGACGAGGTCGGCGAGGAACGGCACCTGGAGTGTGGTGCCCTCGATGAGCAGCCCGGAGTGCCAGCCGAAGTGGGGGCGCTGTTCGTAGAAGGCGGTGTCCAGACCGCCGGGGACGCCGTCGGCGAGCGCGGCGAGGGAGAGGTTGGCGGGGCCGATGCCGATGCCCGCCAGGTCGAGGGCGGGGTGCTGCCGGTCGGGGGCGGGCTGAGCGGTCATCGGCGGGTGCTGCCTTCCACGAGGGCGATCAGTTCGGTCAGATCGCGCGGGGTGGTGCGGGGGTTGAGGAGGGTGGCCTTGAGCCAGAGGCGGCCCTCGGCGCGGGTCCGGCCCAGGACGGCGGTGCCCTCGGCGAGCAGGGTCCGGCGGATCCCGGCGACCTCGTCGTCGCTCGCGCCGGCGGGCCGGAAGACGACGGTGGTGAGGGCGGGGTCGGCCAGGAGTTCCAGGCCGGGCCGGGCGGCGATCAGCCGGGCGAACTCCGCGGCGAGCGCGACGGTACGGTCCACGAGCGCGCCGAGCCCGGTGCGGCCGAGGGCCCGGAGGGTGACCGCGATCTTGAGGATGTCGGGGCGCCGGGTGGTGCGCAGGGAGCGGCCGAGGAGGTCGGGCAGTCCGGCCTCGGTGTCGTCCTCGGGGTTGAGGTAGTCGGCGGTCACCGCGAGGGGGGCGAGGCGGTCCCGGTCGCGTACGGCGAACAGGCCCGCGGCGACGGGCTGCCAGCCCAGTTTGTGGAGGTCGAGCGCGACCGAGTCGGAGCGGTCGAGCCCGGCGAGCCGGTCGCGGTGGCGGTCGCTGAGGAGCAGCGCGCCCCCGTAGGCGGCGTCGGTGTGGAGCGCGGCGCCGTGCCGGGCGCAGAGGTCGGCGACTGCGGGCAGCGGGTCGATCGCGCCGGTGCCGGTGGTGCCGGCGGTGGCGACGACGAGCCGGGGGCCGGGGATCGTGCTGAGGGCGGCGTCCAGTTCGGCCGGGTCGAGCAGTCCGCCGGGGCCCGGTACGGGGAGCGGCTCGGGCAGTCCGGTGAGCCAGGCGGCCCGGCGTACGGAGTGGTGGGCGGCGGTCCCGCAGAGCACGCGTACGGCGCCGTGCCGCTCCCGGGCCAGCAGCAGGCCCAGCTGGTTGGACTCGGTGCCGCCGGTGGTGACCACGGCGTCCGGGTGCGCGGCGCCGGGGAAGACCAGGGCGGCGAGGGCGGCGGTGACGGCGGCCTCCAGTTCGGAGGCGGCGGGTGCCTGGTCCCAGGAGTCCAGGGAGGGGTTGAGGACGGCGGTCGCGAGATCGGCGGCGACGGCGAGCGCGAGGGGGGCGGTGTGGAGATGGGCGGCGCAGAGCGGGTGCCCGGGGTCGGCGGAGCCGTGGGCGACCGCGCGGACGAGGGTGGTGAGCGCCTCGTGGGCGCCGGTGCCGTGCTCGGGGAGGGGGTCCCCGAGGGCGTGCCGCAGTACGGCGCCGACCCGTTCGGGGCCGCCCGGGGGGAAGGGTCCGCCCCGGCTCGCGGCCCCGGCGCCGAGGGCGTTGAGCACGGTGTCGACGAGCGGCCGCAGCCCGTCCGGCCCGGGCGGGGCGGTGGTGCCGGGGCCGGGTGACCGCGGGCCGCTCCGCTCCCCCGGCTCGTACGGCGCTCCCGCCCGGGCCGGCTCCCCGGGCGCGGGCGCGCTCTCCGGCTCGTACGCCACGTACGGCTCGTACGGCTCGTACGGCTCGTACGGCTCGGACACGGCGCGGCTCCTCGGGTCGTCGGCGCCCCGGGGGACGGGGACACCGACGTGCTCAACGACCGGGAAGCCGACTGGTTGCCGGGGCGCACCCCGCGCCGCGCCGCACACGACACGCGCCCCGGCGGCGTCCGGGCGCGTGGGGCGTCGGGCTCTCCACGGGGCTCGCCCCGGGGGCGCCGGGCCGGGCGCCCCGCGGGGCCGCGGCGGGTGTCAGACCGCGGCGCCCTCCGTCGCGGCGCGGACCGTCAGGGCGCGGCGCAGGTCGTCGAGCTGGTCGGCGAGGCCGCGGCGGAGCGCGGGGGTCACCGAAGGACCGGCGAGCGCGGTCTCGCCGAGGGCGAGGGTCTCCTCGGACACCGCGTGTGCCGGGAAGGCGTGGCGGCTCGCGGCGGCGGCCAGGGCGGGGCCGCGGCGGGCCGCGAGCCCGACGGCGTCCTCGAAGAACCGGGGCACGTACTCCCGTACCAGCTCGTCCTGCTCCGGGTGCCAGAAGCCCTGGGCGACCGCGGTGAAGAGGTAGTTCGAGAGGGTGTCCGAGCCGAAGAGCAGCTCCCAGGCGGCGGCCTTGGCCTCGGCGGCCGGCAGTGCGGCGCGGCAGCGGGCGGCGCCTTCCCGGCCGGTGGCGCTGGGGTCGGCGGCCAGCTCCGCTTCGATCGCCGGCTCGTCGACGGCGCCCAGTACCGAGAGCCGGTGCAGGATCCGCCACCGCAGCTCGGGGTCGAGTTCGGGGCCGCCGGTGACGGAGCCGTCGCTCAGCCACTCCCGGATGGTCTCGGGCTGGGAGGTGGCGTCGATCATCTGCCGGACGGCGATCAGCCGGAGTCCGCTGTCGCTGCCGTCCTCGGTGCGGCGCAGGACGTCACGGCAGACCGCGCGGATCGTGGCGAGCGCGGCGCCGCGCTCCCCCGCGGGCAGCAGTCTGTCGGCGATCTCGCCCCGGCAGAAGGCGAGCACGCTCTGGACCACCGCGAGATCGGTCTCCCGGGGGAGATGGGCGCGGGCGGTCTCCAGATAGGCGGCGGGGGCCAGTTCGCCGTCGCGGACCATGTCGCGGGCCGCGTTCCAGACGACGGCGCGGGTCAGCGGATCGGGCAGACAGGAGAGCGCGGTCCGTACGGTCTCCCAGGAGACGGCGTCGAAGCGGATCTTGGCGTAGGTGGTGTCGTTCTCGTTGAGGACGACGAGGGAGGGCCGGCGGCCCGTGCGGGGCTCGTCCGGGGTGCCGCCCTCGGGCACGTCGACGTCGAAGCGGTCGCGGGGGACGAGCCGCGTCGCGTCGACCGGGTCGGTGTCGTACGCGGCGACCGCGACCCGGTGCGGACGGCTGCCGTCGCGGGCGATGTCCAGCGTCCAGCTGCCGCCCGCGTCGGTGACGGCGGGCCGCAGGGTGTCGACGCCGCTGGTGCGGAGCCAGGACTCGGCCCAGGCGTGGACATCGCGTTCGGTGGCCCGGGAGAGGGAGTCGATGAAATCGGCGAGGGTGGCGTTGCCGAAGCGGTGGCGGGCGAAGTGGAGGTTGATCCCGGCGAGGAAGTCCTTCTCGCCCATCCAGGCCACGAGCTGGCGCAGCGCGGAGGCGCCCTTGGCGTAGGAGATGCCGTCGAAGTTGAGCAGCGCGGAGGCGGTGTCGGGGACGGCCTCGGCGTCGGGGGCGACGGGGTGGGTGGTGGGCCGCTGGTCGGCCTCGTACCCCCAGCGCTTGCGGTTGGCCGCGAAGTCGGTCCAGGTGTCGGTGAAGCGGGTGGCTTCGGTGAGGGTCTGGTAGCCCATGTACTCGGCGAAGGACTCGTTGAGCCAGATGTCGTCCCACCAGGTCAGCGTCACCAGATCGCCGAACCACATATGCGCCATCTCGTGCGCGACGACCATGGCCCGGGTCTGCCGCTCGGTGTCGGTGACCGCGGAGCGGAAGACGAACTCGTCGCGGAAGGTGACCAGGCCGGGGTTCTCCATGGCGCCCGCGTTGAACTCGGGGACGAAGGCCTGGTCGTACGAGTCGAAGGGGTACGGCTCCTCGAACTTCTCGTGGTACCGGTCATAGCACTGGCGGGTGATCTCGAAGAGCTCGTCGGCGTCGGTGTCGAGGTGCTCGGCGAGGGAGCGGCGGCAGTGCAGTCCGAAGGGCAGCCCGGCGTGCTCGGTGCGGACCGAGTGCCAGGGGCCGGCGGCGACGGCGACGAGATAGGTGGCGATCGGCGGGGTGGGGGCGCAGGTCCAGACGCCGTCGCCGGTGTGGGTGGCGATGCCGTTGCCGAGGACGGTCCAGCGTTCGGGGGCGGTGACGGCCACCTCGAAGACGGCCTTGAGGTCGGGCTGGTCGAAGGCCGCGAAGACGCGCTGTACGTCGTCCAGGAAGAGCTGGGTGTAGACGTACGTCTCGCCGTCGCTGGGGTCGGTGAAGCGGTGCATGCCCTCGCCGGTGCGGGAGTAGCGCATCTCGGCCTCGACGACCAGCTCGTGCTCCCCGGCGGCGAGGCCGGGCAGCGGATAGCGGTTGTCGTCGAGCGCGGCGGGGTCGAGGGGCTCCCCGTCGAGGGTGATGGAGCGCAGGACGGCCGGTTTCAGCTCGACGAAGGTGTCCCCGGCGGTCCGGGCGGTGAACCGTATGACGGTCCGCGACCCGAACAGCTCGTCCCGCTCCGTGCCTCCGCCGCCGCCCGTGCCCGGCTCCTGCCCCGTACCGGATACCCCGGATACGTCGGCACGTGCGGTCAGGTCGAGACCGATCGTGTACCGGTGGACGTCGAGGAGGCGGGCTCGGTTCTGTGCTTCGTCACGCGTCAGTACGGGCATGGAGGCCATGCTGCCTGATGGGGGGCGGTTCGCACACGGGGTGGGGGTTGCGCTCTGAGCGCACGGCACCGGGTGCCATGCCTCCGGCGGGGCGGGCGGGTTTGCCCGGGTTCCGGTTTGCCCGATTTCGGGTCGCCCGGGCCGGTTACTCGTGGGCCGGCCCGGAGGGTGCGGAACCGCTCTCCGCCGGTTCGCCGGCGAGCTGCTCGTGGTGGCGGATGACCTCGGCGATGATGAAATTCAGCAGCTTCTCGGCGAAGCCCGGGTCCAGCTTGGCCGACTCGGCGAGTTCGCGGAGACGCTCGATCTGACGGGCCTCGCGGGCCGGGTCGGCGGGGGGCAGCTGGTGGCGGGCCTTGAGCAGGCCGACCTGCTGGGTGCACTTGAAGCGCTCGGCCAGCATATGGACGACGGCCGCGTCGATGTTGTCGATGCTTCCCCGCAGGCGGTCCAGTTCGGCCCGGACGTTCTCGTCGATCTCGCTGGTGGTCATGGTCGTCGAGCTTACGCGGGGCCGGGCGGGGGCGGTCCGGGGTGTTCAGGGTCCGGACGGAAGGCGGCGGGGGGTGCGGGCTGCCGGGCGGACACGGGGCGGGGCCGGACCCGGTGGGGCGGGGTGGGGCGCGGGCAGGCGCGCCGGCGCGGGCGGGCCCGGCTCCGGCAGCGGTACGGGCCCGTGTCCCGGGCCCGGCCGAACCGGACCCGGCGCACGAGCGGGGCGGGCGGGCTCCCGGAGGAGCACCGCCCGCCCCGTGGCGCGCCGCGGCCGGCCCGGCGTAGGGGCGCCGGGCCGGTTCCGGACAGCGCCTACAGAGTCGCCGCCGCGGCCTTGATCTGGGCGGCGAAGGTCGACACCTCGGCGTAGACGCCGGGCAGGTTGGGCCGGGCGCAGCCCTCGCCCCAGCTCACGATGCCGACCTGGACCCACTCGTTGGCGGCGTCCCGGCGGAACATGGGACCGCCGGAGTCGCCCTGGCAGGTGTCGACACCGCCCTGGGGCAGCCCGGCGCAGATCTCCTCGGCCGCCACCAGGCCGGGGTACGCCTGCCGGCACGAGGCGTCGGAGACGAACGGGACCTGGGCCTTCAGCAGATAGCGCTGCTGCGCGCCGCCCTCACGGGCCGCGCCCCAGCCGGCGACCTGGAAGGTGCCGTTGTTGTACGCCGCCGTCTCGGCGATCTTCAGCGTGGGCAGGTTGATGGGCTGGGCCAGCTTGATGAGCGCCCAGTCCTTGCCGGTGCCGTTGTAGCCGGGGGCCCGGTAGATCTTGGTGGAGCGGACCTTGACCGCGCTGGGGCTCTGGAGGTCCACGACTCCCGCGGTGGCGGTGATGCTGGTGTTGTTGCCGGTGGGGCCGACGCAGTGCGCGGCGGTCAGCACGATCTGCTGGGTGAGCAGGGAGCCCCCGCAGCCCATGGAGAGCCGGACCATGAAGGGGAACTCGCCCTGGGCGGCCCGGACGCCGCCGACGACGGGCGGGGGCGCGGCGAAGGCGGACGCGGGCGTGAGGCTGAGGGCGGCGAGGGCGACGGCACCGGCCGCGACGACTCTCTTGAGCGTACGGAGGAGCTTCAAGGGACAGCCTTTCGTGGGGGGTTGGCCGGGGAGGGTGCCCTGACGGGACCGGCACCGGGGCGCCAGACGTGTCATGGTCCCGACAAGACCTGACCGGATTATGGACAGCCTTCACCGGGTGCCACAAGGAGCGCTTTTCGGCCAGGCCGCCGGGTACGGCCGGGATCGGTGGCCCGGATGCGTACGACACCGGGCCCGGCGGGGCGGAGACCGGCCGCCGGGCCGGTGCACGGCGCGAGGCCGCCCGGGGCCGCGCCGTACAGTGGATTGCGGGCGTCCCGGCGTCGTACAGGGGGTACGGAACGTGGTGACGAGGAACGGCCCGGGCAGCAGGGGCGGGGGCACCGACGCGGTACTCCGCGGGTTCCCCCATCTCGACACCGTGCGCGCGGCGATCACCGCGCTGCACCGCAGACTCTCCCCCGAGGCCCTGGCGCGCTACGCCCCCAGCGTGCTCCCGGCGGACGTCGCCTTCTCCCCCGCCGAGGACCTCCATCCGGGGGCCCAGCGGATCGCCCGGGCCCTGGTACGGCATCTGCACCTCCCGGACGCCCGGATGATCATCAGCTTCCGCGAGATGGAGTTCGCGGCCAGCGTGGAACTCACCGCGGGCCCGGAGTACTTCATCGAGCTGAACAACCGTTTCCGCGACCACCGCCGGGACGTCGGCGCGGCGCTGGCCCACGAGATCACCCATGTGCTGCTGCACCGGCTGGGGCTGGCCTTCCCGGACACCGGGGACAACGAGATCCTCACGGACACCGTGACCACCTATCTGGGCGCGGGCTGGCTGCTGCTGGACGCGTTCCGCGAGGACGCGGTGTCCCGGCAGAAACTCGGCTATCTCACCCCGGAGGAGTTCGGGTACGTCCTCGCCAAACGGGCCGCGGTCTTCGACGAGGACCCGTCGCCGTGGTTCACCTCCCCGCAGGGCTACACGGCCTGGACCCGCGGCCGGGACCAGGCGCGGCGCGACGTCCGCAGACCCCCGCTGTCCGCCGCGGGTCTGCTCGGCCGCCGCCGCTACGCGCGGGACCGGCAGTTCGCGCGCGACCACCCGCCGTCCGGGGCGGGGGCCGGGTCCGGCGCGTACGCCTTCGAGCATGCGGCGGACGGCGGGATGCGGGTCTCCTTCCCCTGCCCCACCTGCCATCAGCGCATCCGGCTGCCGGTCGGCGGCCGGGTCCGGGCGCGCTGCGGGCTCTGCCGGACGATTCTCGAATGCGACACCTGACGCCGGTCTCGTAGCCTCGGCGCATGACGGAACTGATCACGGCGGTGTACGGGGGCGATTCCGGCGAGGTCGCCCGGCTGCTGGCGGCGGGGGCGGCGGCCGAGGCCACCGACGAGGACGGCACGACCGCGCTGTATCTGGCGGCCGTATTCGACGGCGGCACCGGGCTCGTCCGGCAGCTGCTGGCGGCGGGCGCCGATCCGGACCGGCCGAGCGGTGACGGCGAACTCCCGCTCTGCGGCGCGGCCGTCCATGGATTCGCCGAGGTGGTGCGGGCCCTGCTGGCGGCGGGCGCGGACCCGGACCGCGCCGAACCGTGGGGTTCCACCCCGCTGTCCTGGGCGGTCCGCAACGGCCACGCCCCCGTGGTCCGGATCCTGCTGGAACACGGGGCCGACCCGTCCCGGTCCGTCCCCGACGGCGGCCTCCCCCTGGTCGCCGCGGCCGCCCGCGGCTCGATCCCCACCGTCCGCGCCCTCCTCGACCACGCCGCCCCGGGCCGCCCGGCGGCCCTCGCCGAGGCCCGCGCCCGCCGCGACCGCGACCTGACGGCGGAACTGCGCACCGCACTCGCCGGCCGTTACGAGGGCCCGGTGGAGACGACGGTCCGCCGGGAACCGGCAGAGCACGGCGAGACGGTGGTGGTGGAGGTCCTCCGGGACGGCGTCCCGATCGCGGGCGACGAGTACGAGACGGGCCACGCGGAGATCGCGGCCCTGCTGGAGGCGGCGGTCTAGCGGTCCGGCCGGGTGGCGCAGCGGGGGCAGCGGCACGGCGGCCAGGCATGGGTGAGGAGCAGCGTGGCCGGTCTCTCGTCGCCCGCCCGGACGGTCTCCCAGGGGCCCCAGGTGCGGCCCGAGTCACGGGAGACCCGGATCCGGAACGGAGAGGGTTCGGGGAGTCCCGGCATCGTACGAGCGGTGGCGGGCTCGTCGTTCTGGCTCATGACGGCAGCCTGGACCACCCTTCCGGACGTATCCCCTCTCGTTCCGGGGACGTCCGGGCCCTGCCCGGCTAGGTTCGGAAACGGCCCAAAAGGCTTCCGACAGGGGGTTGACGGTGAACACCGCTCTGCAGTCGGCGATGCGTGACGCGGGCCTCTCCCCGCGGCAGTTGGCACTCCGGGCGGGGGTATCCCCGAAGCAGGTGGAACGATGGCTGGGGAATGCCGAGCTGATCCCGCACGCGAGAAATCGCGCGGACGCCTGCCGAGCGTTGGGAGTGGACGAGACGATGGTGTGGCCGAAGGCAGTTCAGGATCGTGTGAAGACCGGTTCCGACCGGGAGCTGGTCCACACCTACCCCTACCGGTCCGCATGTCCGTCGACGGTCTGGGCCGAGCTGGTCGAGGCGGCGACCGGTGATCTCTTCCTCGGCGGCTACACCAACTACTTCTTCTGGACGCAGGTGCCGCACTTCGCGGACACCGTGCGCCGCAAGGCGGATGCCGGATGCCGCGTCCGGTTCCTGGTCGGTGATCCGGACGGCGAGGTGACCCGGCAGCGCGAGACCGTCGAGGACGTGGCGCTCTCCGTCTCGACGCGGATCCGGACCACCCTGGAGCATCTGGACCGCATCGGCCCGGTCGCCGGTCTGGAGACCCGGGTGTCCGCGCCCCTGGACGCCGTCAGCCATGTGGGGCTGTCCGTCTTCCGTTTCGACGCCGAAGCGCTGGTCACTCCGCATCTGGCCCGGCTGGTGGGCCATGACTCGCCGCTGCTGCACCTGCGCCGCCGCAGCGGCGGCGGTATGTTCGACCGCTTCACCGAGCACGCCGAGGAGCTGTGGGAGCGCGCGGAGCCCCGGGCGCCGCAAGCGCGCGGCTGAGCGCTCACCCCGCCCCGTACACCGCCCCCGGTGCCTCCGCCGTCGACAACAGGGTGCGGAGGGTGCGGCCCGCGGCGGACGGGGTGCGGCGGGTGGGGGTCATGGAGGTGGGGCCCGGGTGCCAGCCGTTCATCACGGTCAGGCGGCCCGCCTCCGCTTCGAGGATCCGGCCCGTGACGCCCGTGCTCTCCGCCGAGCCGAGCCAGACCACCAGCGGCGATACGTCCTCCGGCAGGGCGGTCAGGTCCGCAAAGGCCGTCTCCGTCATGCGGGTGCGGGCGGCGGGCGCGATCGCGTTGACCAGGACGCCGTAGCGGGCCAGTTCGGCCGCCGCGACCAGGGTCAGACCGACGATGCCCGCCTTGGCCGCCGCGTAGTTCGCCTGGCCGACGCTGCCCAGCAGCCCCGCGCCCGAGGTGGTGTTGACCACCCGCGCCTCGGCGGGGCGGCCCGCTTTGGCCTCGGCGCGCCAGTGGGCCGCCGCCGCGCGCAGCGGCAGGAAATGGCCCTTGAGATGGACCCGTACCACCGCGTCGAAGTCGTCCTCGGTGAGATTGACCAGCATCCGGTCCCGGACGAACCCCGCGTTGTTGACCAGGGTGTCGAGCCGTCCGTAGCGGTCCAGCGCGGTCGCGATCAGGGAGGCGGCACCCTCGGCGGTGGCGATGTCGCCGCCGTGCGGGACTGCGGACCCGCCGCCCGCACGGATCTCGGCGACCACGTCCGCGGCCGGGCCGGCCGAGGCGCCCGCGCCGTCGGGGCCCGCGCCCAGGTCGTTGACCACGACCTTCGCCCCCTCGGCGGCAAAGGCGAGCGCATGGGCCCGGCCCAGTCCCCGGCCCGCTCCGGTCACCACCACGACCCGGCCCGTGCAGATGCCCGTCATCTCATGTCCCCTTCGTCCGGTCGACGGTGGCGGCGGTCAGGAACGCCGGGCGTTCGCCGCCGCCGTGGACGTGCAGCGACGCCCCGCTGATGTACGCCGCCCGGTCCGACGCCAGGAACACCGCCGCCTCCCCCACGTCGGCGGGTTCCGCGAGCCGCCCCAGCGGGACCGTGCGGCCCACCGCGGCGATGCCCCGCTCGTCGCCGTAGTGGAGGGCCGACAGTTCGGTTCTGACCATCCCGAGGACCAGGGTGTTCACTCGTACCTCCGGCGCCCATTCGACCGCCATCGACCGGGCCAGGCTCGCCAGACCCGCCTTCGCCGCCCCGTAGGCCGCCGAACCCGGCGACGGCCGGTCCCCGCTGACGCTGCCGATCATCAGCACCGAGCCCCCGGCCGCCCGCAGCGGCCCGTACGCCGCGAGGCTCGCGGTCAGCGGGGCCGTGAGATTGAGGTCGAGGACCCGGGCGTGCCGGGCCGCCCCGCCCTCGGCGAGCGGCCGGTACGGGGTGCCGCCCGCGTTGTTGACCAGAGTGTCGAGCCGTCCGTACCGCCGTACGACCCCGGCGAAGAACTCCTCCACCGCGGCCGCGTCCCGCAGGTCGAGGGGGAGGAAGAGCGCGCCGTCCACCGGGGTTTCGGGCGGCCGCCGGGCACAGACCACCACCGCGGAGCCCGCCCGCAGGAAGGCCCGGGCGATGCCCGCGCCCACTCCGCGGGTGCCGCCGGTGACCACCGTGACCCTCCCGTCCAGCCGCATCCGCTGCTACCTTCCTGACCTAACAAACGTTTGGTGGAAAGGTAGCTGATCCTGTCATGGGTGTCTCCACCACGGACCGGACGACGGACCCGGCCGACGGCGTACGCGTTGTCACGGCCGCCTATCCGCCCGTCAACGCCCTGCCCGTACAGGGCTGGTACGACCTGGCCCGCGCGGTCCGCGCCGCCGGGCGCGATCCCGGAGTGCGCTGCGTGGTGCTGGCCGCCGAGGGCCGCGGCTTCAACGCGGGCGTCGACATCAGGGAGTTGCAGCGCGACGGGCGCGACGGCGGCCCCCGGACCGCACTGCTCGGCGCCAACCGGGGCTGCGCGGAGGCGTTCGCCGCGGTGTACGAGTGCGAGGTGCCGGTCGTCGCCGCGGTCGGCGGCCACTGTCTGGGCGGCGGCGTCGGGCTGGCCGGCAACGCGGACGCCATCGTCGCCGCCGACGACGCCTTCTTCGGCCTTCCCGAGCTGGACCGGGGCGCCCTGGGCGCCGCGACCCATCTGGCCCGGCTGGTGCCGCCGCATCTGATGCGCGCCCTCTACTACACCTCGGCCACCGTCACCGCCGGGGAGCTGCACCGCCACGGCTCGGTCTGGCGGGTCGTCCCGCGCGGGGAACTGGCCGCCGCGGCCCTGGAGCTGGCGGTGGACATCGCCCGTAAGGACGCCGCCCTGATCCGGCTCGCGAAGGCCGCCATCAACGGCATCGACCCGGTCGACGTACGCCGCAGCTACCGCTTCGAGCAGGGCTTCACCTTCGAGGCGGCGCTGAGCGGCGCCGGGGACCGGGTCCGCGACACCTTCGGGAAGGACGGCGGGGCATGAGCGACAAGGTGATGTCGGCCGACGACGCGATCCGCGGGCTGCGCAGCGGAATGACCGTCGGGATCGGCGGCTGGGGCGCGCGCCGCAAGCCGATGGCGTTGGTCCGGGCGCTGCTGCGGTCGGAGGTGACCGATCTGACGGTGGTCTCGTACGGCGGCCCCGATGTGGGCCTGCTGGCGGCCGCGGGCCGGATCCGGAAGCTGGTGACCGCGTTCGTCACGCTGGACTCGGTGCCCCTGGAACCCCACTACCGGGCCGCCCGGGAGAGCGGCGGCCTCGCGCTGACGGAGATCGACGAGGCGATGTTCCTCTGGGGGCTGACGGCCGCGGCCAACCGGCTGCCGTTCCTGCCGCTGCGGGCCGGACTCGGTTCGGATGTGCTGCGGGTCAATCCGGAGCTGCGGACGGTCCGTTCCCCGTACCCGGACGGTGAGGAGTTCGTCGCGGTGCCCGCGCTGCGGATGGACGCGGCCCTGGTCCACCTCGACCACGCCGACCGGCGGGGCAACGCCTGCTATCTGGGCCCCGACCCGTACTTCGACGATCTGTTCTGCGAGGCCGCGGAGACCGCCTACGTCTCCTGCGAGAGCCTGGTGGACGGCTTCGCCGGGATCCCGCCGCAGCGGCTGCTGGTCTCCCGGCACACGGTCACCGGTGTGGTGGAGGCCCCGAACGGCGCGCACTTCACGTCCTGCGCCCCCGGCTACGACCGCGACGAGGCGTTTCTGCGGATGTACGCCACCACGCCCTGGGAGGAGTTCGCCGGACGGTTCCTCGACGGGGACGAGAAGGCGTACCGGGCGGCCGTCGAGGCGTGGCGGGAGGAGTCGCGATGAGCGGTACGGGGGCGGTGACCCGGGCCGAGTACTGCGTCGTCGCCTGCGCGGAGGCATGGCGGGACGGCGGCGAGGTGCTGGCGAGCCCCATGGGGCTGGTCCCCTCCCTCGGGGCCCGGCTGGCCCGGCTCACCTTCGCGCCGGACCTGCTGCTGACGGACGGGGAGGCGCTGCTGGTCGGGCCGGACGGGGAGCCCGAGGGCTGGCTGCCGTACCGCCGCCATCTGACGATGGTCACCGGCGGGCGGCGGCACGTGATGATGGGCGCGAGCCAGCTCGACCGGCACGGCAACCAGAACATCTCCTGCATCGGGGAGTGGGAGCGGCCGGACCGGCAGTTGCTCGGGGTACGGGGAGCGCCGGTGAACAGCATCAACCACCCGGTCAGCTACTGGGTGCCCCGGCATGCCCGGCGGGTGTTCGTCGAGCGGGTCGACCTGGTGTGCGGGGTGGGATACGACCGGGTCGCGGCGGCCGGGCCGAGTGCGGCCCGCTTCCACCGGATCCCGCGGGTCGTGTCCGACCTCGGGGTGTTCGACTTCGCCACCCCCGACCGGTCGATGCGGCTGGTGTCGGTGCACCCGGGTGTGCCGGTGGCGGCGGTACGGGAGGCCACCGGCTTTCCGCTGGCGGTCCCGGCGGACGGTGTCCCGGAGACCCGGGAGCCGACGCCCGGGGAGCTGCGGCTGATCCGGGAGCGGCTGGACCCGGCGGGGCGTCGGGAGCGCGAGGTGCCGGACGGATGACGGGCGCGGTGGCCGGGGAGGCGGGCGGATGACGGGCGCGGTGGCCGGGGAGGCGGGGCGTGAGATGGGCCCGGCGGTCACGGAGACGGACGTATGACGGGCGCGGTGGTCATGGAGACCGCGTTCACCCGGCTGACGGGCGTGCGTCATCCGGTGGTCCAGCCGGGGATGGGCTGGGTCGCCGGGCCGCGGCTGGTGTCGGCCGCGGCGAACGCGGGCGCGCTGGGGATCCTCGGCTCGGCCACGATGTCGCCCGGCGGCCTGCGGGCGGCGGTCCGGGAGGTGCGGACGCGGACGGACGCGCCGTTCGGGGTGAATCTGCGCGCGGACGCGGCGGACGCCCGGGAGCGGGTGCGGATCCTGGTCGACGAGGGGGTACGGGTGGCCTCCTTCGCCCTGGCGCCGTCGCGGGACCTGATCGCCGAACTCAAGGACGCGGGCGTGGTGGTGATCCCGTCGGTGGGGGCCCGCCGCCATGCGGAGAAGGTGGCGGAGTGGGGCGCGGACGCGGTGATCGTGCAGGGTGGCGAGGGCGGCGGGCATACCGGGGAGGTCGCCACGACCGTGCTGGTGCCGCAGATCGTGGACGCGGTGGGGATCCCGGTGGTCGCCGCGGGGGGTTTCCGCGACGGCCGGGGGCTGGTGGCGGCGCTGGCGCTGGGCGCGGCCGGGATCGCGATGGGCACCCGGTTCCTGCTGACGTCGGACTCGACGGTGCCGGCGGCGGTGAAGGCGCGCTATCTGGCGGCGGAGGTGCGGGACGTGACGGTCACCCGGGCGGTGGACGGGCTGCCGCACCGGATGCTCCGCACCCCCCTGGTCGAGTCGCTGGAACGGCACGGCCGGGCGCGGACCCTGTCCCGGGCGGTTCGCCACGCGGCGGCGTTCCGGCGGCTGTCGGGGCTCTCCTGGCGGACGATGGTCCGCGACGGACGGGCCCTGCGGCACGGCCGGGAGCTGTCCTGGAGCCAGGTCCTGATGGCCGCGAACACTCCGGTGCTGCTGCGGGCGGCGATGGTGGAGGGGCGGACCGATCTGGGGGTGATGGCGGCGGGCCAGGTGGCCGGGGTGATCGGCGACCTGCCGAGCTGCGCGGAGCTGGTGGACCGGGTGATGGCGGAGGCGGCGGGGGTGGTGCGGGGGCTGGCGGGGGAGGCGTGACACGACAGCCTCTACCGCCTGAGGGTCGGCGACTACCGCGTCGCCTACACCGTCGACGACGGGGAACTCGTCGTCCTGCTGGTCGAGGTCGGTCACCGGCGCGACGTGTACCGGATGCTCTGAGCGCACTCACCCCGGGCCCACGGCCTCCGGCCGGGGGTCAGGCCGTGGCGGCCCGCGGTACGGGGACGAGGGCGAGGAGCGTCGCCACCCGGATGATGATCCCGCCGAGGACGACATCGCGCCAGGAGTCGGCGGTCAGCCCTATGCCCATCTGCTCTCCGATCCAGATGATCAGCCAGAGCTGGAGGATCTCCTGGACGATCCCCACCAGGCCGAGCGCCAGCACGGCGCCGGGCGGGGCGCCGCGCAGGGAGCTGGGATAGACATGGATGAACTGGTTGAGGATGGCCAGCCACAGGCCCGGGAGCAGTACGGACAGAAAGACGATGCCGTGCTGCCGGATGTCGAGGCCGGGCAGGACGGCGACGGCGAGGGCGGTTCCCAGCAGGGTGCCGCCGATTCTCAGGACGCGGTGCCGGTGAGCAGTATCAGCCATGACAGGAAGGATCACACACCGCAGAGCGTGTGAACATACCTAACAGGCAATTTCCTTGTGGACGGATGAAGTTCGGGACGGCGGGCGCCGTCGGGCGGAGAAGTGCCGGTCACAGCCGTTCGATGATGGTCACATTCGCCTGCCCGCCGCCTTCGCACATCGTCTGGAGGCCGAAGCGGCCGCCCGTGCGCTCCAGTTCGTGCAGCAGGGTCGTCATCAGCCGTGCCCCGGTCGCGCCCAGCGGATGGCCGAGGGCTATCGCGCCGCCGTTGACATTGACCCGGGCCGGATCCGCCCCGGTCTCCTTCAGCCAGGCCAGGACGACCGGCGCGAACGCCTCGTTGATCTCGATCAGGTCGATGTCACCGAGGGAGAGGCCGGTCTTCTTCAGGGCGTACGCCGTGGCCGGGATGGGTGCGGCGAGCATCCGGATCGGGTCGTCGCCGCGGGCCGACAGATGGTGGATCCGGGCGCGCGGGGTCAGTCCGTGGTCGCGGAGCGCGCGTTCGCCGGCCAGCAGCAGGGCGGCGGCGGCGTCGGAGAGCTGGGAGGAGCAGGCGGCGGTGATGGTGCCGCCCGGGACCACCGGTTCGAGGGCGGCCATCCGCTCCGGGGTGGTGTCGCGGCGGGGGCCCTCGTCCGTGGTGACGGTGCCGTACGGGACGGTCTCCCGGGCGAACCGGCCCTCGTCGACGGCCCGGACCGCCCGCTCGTGGGAGCGGAGCGCGTACTCCTCCTGGTCGCGGCGGGTGATGCCCCAGCGGCGGGCGATCAGTTCGGCGCCGTGGAACTGGTCGACGGGCGCGTCGCCGTACCGGGCCCGCCAGCCCTCGCTGCCCGCGAAGGGGCCGCCGGTGAGCCCGAGGGGTTCGGCGGCCTGCCGGGAGGCGTATGCGATGGGGACCATGGACATGTTCTGGACGCCGCCCGCGACGACCAGGTCCTGGGTGCCGGAGAGGACCGCCTGGGCGGCGAAGTGCACCGCCTGCTGGGAGGAGCCGCACTGGCGGTCGACGGTGACCCCGGGCACCTCCTCGGGGAGTCCGGCCGCCAGCCAGGCCGTCCGGGCGATATCACCGGCCTGCGGGCCGACGGCGTCCAGACAGCCGAAGACGACGTCGTCGACGGCCGCCGGATCGATCCCGGAGCGCCGGACGAGGGCGGTCAGGACATGGGCGCCCAGGTCCGCGGGGTGGACCGCGGCCAGTCCGCCGCGGCGCCTGCCGACAGGGGTGCGTACCGCTTCGACGACATAGGCCTCGGCCATCCCGGTCCTCCCTCTCGCGGCCGTCCCCGGCCGCGGCTACGGTGGCCCGCCGCCCTCGGCGGCGGCGATTCCGTCCAGCACCATCGACAGGTACTGGCGGGCGATCTCCTCGGGGCTGTGCCGGCCCCCCGGCCGGTACCAGGACGCGGCGACCCAGACGGTGTCGCGCAGGAAGCGGTACGCCAGCCGGATGTCGAGGTCCGCCCGGAAGACCCCGTCGGCGACGCCGCGCTCCAGGGTCCCCACCCACAGGTCCTCGAACCTGCGGCGCGATGCGCCGAGGTAGCCGAACCGCGGCAGGTCCGTGAGGTGCGGGGCCTCCCGCTGGTAGATCGCGACGGCGGCACGGTGCCGGTCGATCTCCCGGAAGGACTCGGTGACCAGGGCCTCGACGGTCTCGCGGGGGCCGAGCCCGGCGGCCAGCACCGCGTCGTACCCGGCCCAGAGTTCGTTCAGGAAGGCCGAGAGGATCTCGTCGAGCATCGACTCCTTGGAGTCGAAGTGGTAGTAGAGGCTGCCCGCGAGCAGGCCCGCCTCGTCCGCGATCCGGCGGACGGTGGTGGCGTTGTAGCCCTGGGCCGCGAAGACCTCGGCGGCCACGGCGAGGAGTTCGCCGCGGCGTTCGGGGGCGGCGTTCACCCGGGCCTTCTCCGTGGTCCCCGGCTTCGTCCGGGCCCGGCCCGCGGTCCCCTTGCCCGGCGCGGCCCCGGCGGGCTCGGCGGCCCCGGCGGCTCCCGCAGTTCCGGCCACGGCTCCGGCCTCGGTTCCGGCCTCGGTTGCGCCCGTGGCTCCGCCCGATCTCGTGGTCCCCGTGATCCCCGCGGCCCCCGCGGTCCCCGTCGTTCTGTTCGTGTTCGGCACGGCCCCATTGTCCGCCCCCCGCCCGGCGGCCGTCCGCGCCGGGCCCCGCGCCCGGGGGAACCGGGTGCCCCGTACTCCCCCGCCCCGCCCGGGGCGCCACCGGCGCTCATGCCCGCCTGCTGCTGACCGGTACGACCTCGCCCGTCATATAGGAGGAGTAGTCGCCCGCGAGGAAGACGATCACATTGGCGACCTCCCAGGGCTCGGCGTACCGGCCGAACGCCTCGCCCGCGGTCAGCTCCGCCAGCAGCTCCGCGGAGGTGACCTTCACCAGATGGGGATGCATGGCGAGGCTGGGCGCGACCGCGTTGACCCGGACCCCGTACGCCGCCGCCTCCAGCGCCGCGCACCGGGTCAGGGCCATCACACCGGCCTTCGCCGCCGCGTAGTGGGCCTGGCCGGCCTGTGCGCGCCAGCCGACGACGGAGGCGTTGTTGACGATCACGCCGCCGCGGCCGCTGTCGCGGAAGGCCCGCAGGGCGGCACGGGTGCAACGGAACGTGCCGTTCAGAGTGGTGTCGAGGACCCGGTCCCACTGCTCGTCGGCCATATCGACCAGGGCGGCGGTGCCCCCGAGCCCGGCGTTGTTGACGACGACGTCGGGGCCGCCGTGCTCCTCGGCGAGCCGCGCGAAGAGCGCCCGTACCTGTTCCTCGTCGGTGACGTCGCAGGGCTGGGCGGCCACCGCGTCCGGGCCGAACTCGTCGGCGAGCGCGGCCCGGGACTCGGCCAGCCGCCGCCGGTGGGCGTCGCTGAGCAGCACCCGGGCGCCCTCCTCCAGAAACCGGCGGGCGGTGGCGCCGCCGATCCCGGCCCCGGCGGCCGCGGTCACCAGGGCGGTACGGCCGCGGAGCAGCCCGTGGCCCGGCACATAGGCGGGCGGCTCGCCCAGCGGCCCCCTGCCGCCGGCCGGCCCGGGCCCGGTGTCCCTGTCGCTCTCCACCCCGGCACGTTAACCTACCAAACACTTGTTAGGGAAGGACGGGTGTGCCGATGGACCTGCACCACTCCCCGGAGGACGAGGCGTTCCGGGCCGAGGCCCGGAGCTGGCTGGCGGCCCATGTGCCCCGTACTCCCCTGCCGTCCCTGGAGACCCGGGAAGGGTTTGCCGCCCACCGCGCCTGGGAGGCGGAGTTGGCGGCCGGCCGCTGGTCCGCGGTCTCCTGGCCCGCCCGGTACGGCGGCCGGGACGCGGATCTGGTGCGCTGGCTGGTCTTCGAGGAGGAGTACTGGTCGGCGGGGGCCCCGGGCCGGGTCTCGCAGAACGGGATCAGTCTGCTCGCGCCCACCCTGCTGGACCACGGCACGGAGGAGCAGCGGGCCAGGGTCCTGCCCCCGATGGCCCGCGGCGAAGTGGTCTGGGCGCAGGCGTGGTCGGAGCCGGAGGCCGGGTCGGATCTGGCGGCGCTGCGCTCCCGGGCGGTCCGGACCTCCGGCGGCTGGCTGCTGACCGGGCAGAAGGCCTGGTCGTCGCGGGCGGCCTTCGCGGACCGGGCGTTCGGGGTGTTCCGCAGCGATCCGGACGCGCCGCGCCGGCACGACGGGCTGGTCTATCTGATGTTCGGCCTGTCGGCGCCGGGTGTGACGGTACGGCCCGTGGCGCGGCTCGACGGCAAACCGGCGTTCGCCGAGATCTTCCTGGACGAGGTGTTCGTCCCGGACGGGGATGTGATCGGGGAGCCGGGGCAGGGCTGGCGGATCGCGATGTCGGCGACGGGCAACGAACGGGGGCTGACCCTGCGCTCCCCGGGCCGTTTCCTGGCCGCCGCGGAACGGCTCGTACGGCAGTGGCGGGCCGCCGGGTCGCCGCAGGGAAGCCTGCGGGACCGGGTCGCGGACGCGGTGATCGGGGCGCGGGCCTACCAGCTGGCCACCTGGGAGGCGGCGGCCCGGTGCGCGGCGGGCGGCCGGCTCGGCGCGGAGTCCAGCCTGAACAAGGTCTTCTGGTCGGAGTACGACATCGCGCTCCACGAGACGGCGCTGGACCTGCTGGGCGGGGAGGGGGAGTTCGCGGATACGGAGTGGGCCGAGGGGCATCTGTTCGCGCTCGCCGGGCCGGTCTACGCGGGCACCAACGAAATCCAGCGGGACATCGTCGCCGAGAAGCTGCTCGGCCTGCCGAAGGGGCGCCGCTGATGCGTTTCGCGCCGGACGCGGAGCAGCGGGCCTTCGGTCGGTCGCTGGACGCCCTGCTGACCGCGGCCGCCGTGCCGTCGGCGGCCCGGGCCTGGGCGGCGGGGAATCCGGCGCCGGGCCGGGCGCTGCTGGCGCGGGTGGCGGAGGCGGGGGTGGTCGGTCTGGCGGTGCCGGAGGAGTACGGGGGGACGGGGCGGCTGCCGGTCGAACTGGCCGTGGCGCTGGTGCAGCTGGGGCGGCACGCGGTGCCGGGGCCGGTGGTGGAGACGGTGGCGGCGGCATCGCTGCTGGCGGCGCTGGCGGCCGGACGGCCTGGTTCGGGCGCGGCCCGGCTGGTCCCGGCGCTGGTGCGCGGAGAGGTGCTGGCCTCGCTGGTGGCCCCGGGCGGGGGGCCGTACGCGCTGGACGCGGACGCCGCGGAGGTGCTGGTCGTGGTGGACCCGGTGGCGGCGGAGGTGCGGATCGCGCCGGGCCACGGTCCGGTCCGGGTCGCCACCGATCCGGTCCGGCGGCTCGCGCTGCCGGACGCCGGGGGCGAGGTGCTGGCCCGGGGTCCGGGCGCGGTGGCGGCGGGAGTGCGGGCCGGCGGGCTGGCCCGGCTGCTGACGGCGGCGCAGTGTCTGGGCACCGGTCAGGCGCTGCTGGACCGTACGGTCGGCCATGTCGGGCAGCGGGTGCAGTTCGGTGTGCCGGTGGGCGGCTTCCAGGCGGTCAAGCACCGGCTGGCGGACACCATGATCGGGCTGGAGTTCGCCCGGCCGCTGGTCTTCGGGGCGGCGGTGACCCTGGACGTCCGGGATATCGCGGCGGCCAAGGCGGCGGCGGGCCGCGCGGGTTACGCGGCCGCCCGCACGGCCCTCCAGCTCCATGGCGCGATCGGTTACACGGAGGAGTTCGACCTGGCGCTCTGGCTCCGCCGGGCCCGGCCGCTGCGCGACGCCTGGGGCACTCCGGCGGAGTGCCGGGAGGCGGTTCTGGCGGGGGCGCCGGGGGGATGACGGCCGGATCCGCCCCGTCGCCGCCCCTGTCAGGTGGGGCCGTCGGGTGCGGGCGCGTGTTCCGTACCGTCTCGCCGGGTACGGCGGCACGCCTCGCACCGCCCCTGTCAGGTGCGGCCGTGCGTCCTGCCCCATGTCGTCGGATACGGCCGTCCCGTGCCGTCGGATACGGCCGTTCCGTCCCGCCCCGTGCCGTCAGGGGCGGCGGCGGCGCGTCACCGCCGGGGCGCCCGGGTGCCAGGACTCCACCACCAGTTCCTCGCCCTCGACCCTCGTACGGACGACCTCCCCGAGGTCCACGCGGAAGAGGTGGAACTCCTCCGGCCGCATTCCGACGGCCGCGCCGAAGCGGTCGGACTCGGCGCCCGCGGCCACCTCGGCCGCGCGGCCGGCGAGCTTCGCGTCGCCGCTCTCCATCGACTCCACGGTGCCCGGATTGGCATGCAGCGAGAACCGGGGGTCGCGCAGCAGGTCCTTCGCCTTCCATGAGCCGGGCATCATGCCGAGATAGACCTCGCCGCCCAGAAAGGTGATCTCCAGCCCGCTCACCCGGGGTGAACCGTCCCTGCGGAGCGTGGCGAGAACATGATGGGTGTGCTCCTCGAAGCGGCGGCGCACGGCGTCGGCGAGCGCGGGTTCGGCGGCCCGGAAATCCGCCCAGGAGATGGTGTCGTTGCTCATGGACCCCACTCCACCAGCTAATCCGGACAACTTCTGTCAGGCTTTCCGGAAGGCCGGAGCGGTACGGATGCGGGTCCCGCCGGGTCCGTGCTATGCCAGGGGTGGTGGGCGGCGGGCCGCCACCGTGGCGACGGGGAGGCACCGGCCACCGCCGAGGAGGCCCCTCATGGCCGTCTTTATGCATGTCGCGCTGCCGGGCGTGACGGCCGCCCGGTACGACGAACTGAACGCCGCGCTCCAGGCCCTGCCGGGCGACACCTTCGCGGGCTGCCTGGTCCATGTCTGCGTCGTCGGCGAGAACGGGATCGACGTCTACGACCTCTGGGAGTCCCAGGCCGCCATGGACGCCTTCGGCGAGATCATGATGCCGGTGGCGGAGCGGCTGGGCTGGGGCGCGGCATCGGCGCCGCCCACCGTCGCGGAGGTGTACCGCTACTGGATCCCGGGCAGCGCCTAGAACGACTGGTCCGGCCCCGCCGGGCCCGGCCGAACACTAGGCTTCCGCGGGTGGGATGGTTACTGACCGGGGGGCCGGACGCGCCGTCGGAGGCGCGGTTCACGGCCGGGGCCGGGGACGCCGCCGGGCAGTGCCAGAGCATCCTGGAGTTCCTGTCCGGTGTGGACACCGGACGGCTGCGGGCACTGAGTGTGGAGCTGCCGCTCCCGGACGGCAGGCGCGGTCTGCTCGCCCTGCTGCCCGCCATCGCCGACGTGATCGGCCGACGGCACTGGCCGGTGCTGGAGGCGTTCGCCCTGTCGGTCGGCGCGGAAAGCGCCCGGCGCGGGTACGACTTCGCTCCGGACACCGCCTCCCCGGGAGCGGACGGCTCGGTGTTCTCCTATGTGGACGAGCCGACGGCGGAGCGGCTTTGGCGGGCGATGCCCGCGCTGCGACGGCTCGAACTGACCGGCCACTGGCTGTTCCCCGTGGTGTCCCACCCCCGGCTGGAGACCGTGGAGCTGCGTGGTGTGGAGACCGTGCTCAACGGCGGATACAGCTACTGGGACCGGCCCTGCGGGCTGCGGCTCCCGGAGCTGCGCCGGCTGACCGTCGCGTTCATGAACGACGGCTGCGGTGCCGGTCTGCCCTCGGTGCTGCTCGACTTCCCCACGGACTCACTGCCCCGCCTGCGCCATCTGGACCTGGCCGACTCGTATCCGTTCGAGCCGGGCAGTGTCGTCGGCGACGACGGCGCCGAAGCGCAGTGGGTGCTCTTCGACTCCCTTCTGGAGTCGGACGTCCTCGACCGGCTCGACACCCTGGCCGTGCCATGCCTCGGGTTCACCGGGGACACCCACAACGGGCGGCCGGTGCTCCGGCTGCTGGAGCAGCACGGAGACCGGTTCCGCCGTCTGAAGCGGCTCACCCTGCGCGCCCTGGACCACCCGCTGGAGGAGAGCGCGGTACGCCGTCTGCTCCCCCGGCTGCGGATCGGGCCGCCGGCCACCGGCCTGCCCGAAAGGCACGGTTAGCCGACGATGCCCTGCGCCCTCGCCGCCGTCAGCCAGCGGGGGAACTCGGCCACCATCCGGTCGTACAGTTCGGCGTCGGGTACCTGCCGCGGATCCTGCCCGGCGTGGAAGAAGCCGGCGTTGTCCACCGCCCGCTTGGCGGGGACCGGCAGTTCGTCGAGTCTGCGCAGGAAGTCGAACTGGGTGCTGCGGGTGTTACCGAAGCCGATGAACTGCCAGAACAGCGGCAGCTTCGACGATTTGCAGAGATAGCGCTCGGCGGCGAGCTTGTTGATCGGACCGCCGTCGGTCTGGAAGATCACCAGCGCCGGATCGGTCGCGCCGCTGTCGATGTAGTGGTCGATGACCGCGTCCATCGCCAGGTGATAGCTGGTCTTCCCCATATGGCCGAGACCGGCGACGATCTTCGCCACCCGCCCGTGGTGGTCGTCGAGGGCGATCTCGGTGACCGCGTCGACATCGGTGGAGAAGAAGACCGTCGGCACCCGGCCGTCGTCGTCGAGGTTGACCGAGAGGCCGAGCACCCGGTCGGCCAGGGCCTGCACACTGCCGTCGCGGTAGTAGTCCTTCATCGAACCGGAGTAGTCGAGGACGAGATAGACGGCGGCCCGCAGTCCCTCGATGCCGTGCTTGCGCAGGGACACACCCGCCGACCGGTAGTGGCCGACCAGTCCCGGAGCCCGCTCCTCGACCTTCCGCAGACTGAACGCCGGTCCTCCGGCGGTACGCACAACGGCCATGCACACGGCTCCGTTCCCTCGGCCCGGGCGCGCGGCGGCGGCCGGCCCCGGTCGGACGCATGATCGGCAGATCGCCTTGTACGGCGAGATTACGCCAGGTGTACGGCAGCGGAAGCCGCTCGGCCGGGATCACCGGCCCCGCTCGGGGGCCCGGCGATCCCGGCCGGGATGCGCCGCGGTGCCTGCCCGGGGTCCGGTCGGGGACGGGGCAGGCGCCGCGATCAGTTCCGTACGCCGTTGTACGGGACGTCTTTTCACCGTTCCGGAGGCGTCGCTCCGGCTCCGGAGGGGTCGTGCGCGGGCGGGCCGCGGGAGGCGGCGCGCCCGGATCCGTCAGACCGTGAGCGCGCGGTCCGTCGGGCGGATCGGGGCGGGCAGTTCGCTCGCGCCCGTCAGATAGCGGTCGACACCACGGGCCGCCGAACGGCCCTCGGCGATCGCCCAGACGATCAGGGACTGGCCGCGCCCGGCGTCACCGGCGACGAAGACCCCGCCGACATTGGTCGCGAAGTCGGCGTCACGGGAGATGTTACCCCGGTCGTCCAGCGCCAGGCCGAACTGCTCGACGAGACCGTTGGACCGGTCGGTGCCGGTGAAGCCCATCGCCAGGGTCACCAGCTGGGCCGGGATCCGGCGCTCGGTGCCGGGCCACGGGACGAGCTTCCCGTCGGTGAAGTCGACCTCCACCAGGTGCAGGGCGGCGACATTGCCGTCCTCGTCGCCCTCGAAGCGGGTGGTGGAGACGGCGTACACCCGCTCCCCGCCCTCCTCGTGCGCCGAGGTCACCTTGTAGAGCATGGGGAACGTCGGCCACGGCTGCCCGGCGGGGCGCTCGTCGCCGGGCCGCGGCATGATCTCCAGCTGGGTGACGGAGGCCGCGCCCTGCCGGTGGGCGGTGCCGACGCAGTCCGCGCCGGTGTCGCCGCCGCCGATGACGACGACGTGCTTGCCCTCGGCGGTGATCGGCGGGGCGATGTAGTCACCCTCCTGCACCTTGTTGGCGAGCGGCAGGTACTCCATCGCGAAGTGGATGCCGTTCAGCTCCCGTCCGGGGACGGGCAGATCGCGGGAGACGGTGGCCCCGGCGGCGATGACGACGGCGTCGTAGCGGCGGCGCAGCTGGGCCGCGTCGATGTCCGTGCCGATCTCCACCTCGGTGCGGAACTTGGTGCCCTCCGCGCGCATCTGCTCGATACGGCGGTTGATGTGCACCTTCTCCATCTTGAACTCGGGGATGCCGTACCGCAGCAGTCCGCCGATCCGGTCCGCCCGCTCGTAGACCGCGACGGTGTGGCCGGCGCGGGTGAGCTGCTGGGCGGCGGCGAGTCCGGCCGGGCCGGAGCCGATGACGGCGACGGTCTTGCCGGAGAGCCGGTCCGGGGGCTGCGGGGTGACGTCGCCCGAGTCCCACGCCTTGTCGATGATGGAGACCTCGACGTTCTTGATGGTGACCGCGGGCTGGTTGATGCCCAGCACACAGGCCGCCTCGCAGGGCGCGGGGCAGAGCCGCCCGGTGAACTCGGGGAAGTTGTTGGTGGCGTGCAGCCGCTCGGAGGCGGCGGCCCAGTTCTCCCGGTAGGCGTAGTCGTTCCACTCGGGGATCAGGTTTCCGAGGGGACAGCCGTTGTGGCAGAACGGGATGCCGCAGTCCATGCACCGCCCGGCCTGCTTGCTGATGATCGGCAGCAGGGAGCCGGGGACGTAGACCTCGTTCCAGTCCTTGAGGCGCTCGGCGACCGGACGGGTCTGGGCGACCTCGCGGCCGGTGGTCAGGAAGCCCTTGGGGTCAGCCATGGGACGCCGCCTCCATCATCTTCTCGGTGGTCTCCTGCTCGGAGAGACCGGCCAGCTCAGCGGCGTCCTTGGCGGCGAGCACTGCCTTGTACGTGGTCGGGATGATCTTGCTGAAGCGGGCGGCGTTCGTCTCCCAGTCGGCGAGGAGCTTCCCGGCGACGGTGGAGCCCGTCTCCTCCCGGTGGCGGCGCACGACGTCGTGCAGCCACTGCCGGTCGGTGTCGGTCAGCGGTTCGACGGCCGCCAGGTTGCCCGCGTTGACGTTGTCGCGGTCCAGGTCGACGACGTAGGCGACGCCGCCGGACATACCGGCCGCGAAGTTCCGCCCGGTCTCGCCGAGGACGACGGCGTGTCCGCCGGTCATGTACTCGCAGCCGTGGTCGCCGACGCCCTCGGAGACGACGGTCGCGCCGGAGTTGCGGACGCAGAACCGTTCGCCGGTACGGCCGCGGAGGAAGATCTCGCCGCCGGTGGCGCCGTAGGCGATGGTGTTGCCCGCGATGGTGGAGTACTCGGCGAGATGGTCCGCGGCCCGGTCGGGGCGGACCACGACCCGGCCGCCGGAGAGGCCCTTGCCCACGTAGTCGTTGGCGTCGCCCTCCAGGCGGAGCGTGACACCGCGGGGGACGAAGGCGCCGAAGGACTGGCCGGCCGAGCCGGTGAAGGTGATGTCGATCGTGTCGTCGGGGAGGCCGGCGCCGCCGAAGCGGCGGGTGACCTCGTAGCCGAGCATGGTGCCGACGGTCCGGTTGATGTTCCGGATGGCGACCTGGGCGCGGACCGGCTGGGCCGCCTCGGCGGTCTCGGCGTTCAGTGCGTCGGCCGCCAGCTTGATCAGCTGGTTGTCGAGGGCCTTCGCCAGCCCGTGGTCCTGCTCGATCAGGGCGTGGCGGACCGCGCCCGCGGGCAGCTCGGGCACATGGAACAGGGGCGCCAGGTCGAGGCCCTGGGCCTTGAAGTGGTGCACGGCCCGCGCGGTGTCCAGCAGTTCGGCGTGGCCGACGGCCTCCTGGAGGGTGCGGAAGCCGAGCCCGGCGAGCAGCTCGCGGACCTCCTCCGCGATGAACTCGAAGTAGTTCACGACGTACTCGGCCTTGCCGGAGAACCGTTCGCGGAGCACCGGGTTCTGGGTGGCGATGCCGACCGGGCAGGTGTCGAGGTGGCAGACGCGCATCATGACGCAGCCGGAGACGACGAGCGGCGCGGTGGCGAAGCCGAACTCCTCGGCGCCCAGCAGGGCGGCGATCACGACGTCCCGGCCGGTCTTGAGCTGGCCGTCGGTCTGGACGACGATCCGGTCCCGCAGACCGTTGAGCAGCAGCGTCTGCTGGGTCTCGGCGAGGCCCAGCTCCCAGGGGCCGCCCGCGTGCTTGAGGCTGGTGAGCGGGGAGGCGCCGGTACCGCCGTCGTGGCCGGAGATCAGGACGACATCGGCGTGGGCCTTGGAGACGCCCGCGGCGACCGTGCCGACACCGACCTCGGAGACCAGCTTGACGTGGATCCGGGCGACCGGGTTGGCGTTCTTCAGATCGTGGATCAGCTGGGCCAGATCCTCGATGGAGTAGATGTCGTGGTGCGGCGGCGGGGAGATCAGCCCGACGCCCGGGGTGGAGTGCCGGGTCTTCGCCACCCAGGGGTAGACCTTGTGGCCGGGCAGCTGGCCGCCCTCGCCGGGCTTGGCTCCCTGGGCCATTTTGATCTGGATGTCGTCGGCGTTGACGAGGTACTCGCTGGTGACACCGAAGCGGCCGGAGGCGACCTGCTTGATGGACGAGCGGCGCTCGGGGTCGTAGAGACGGTCGGGGTCCTCGCCGCCCTCGCCGGTGTTCGACTTTCCGCCGAGCCGGTTCATGGCGATGGCGAGGGTCTCGTGGGCCTCGCGGGAGATGGAGCCGTACGACATGGCGCCGGTCGAGAAGCGCTTGACGATCTCGGAGACCGGCTCGACCTCGTCCAGCGGCACCGGCTCGCGGCCCTCGGCGAAGCCGAACAGGCCGCGGAGCGTCATCAGCCGCTCGGACTGCTCGTTCACCCGGTCCGTGTACTGCTTGAAGATGTCGTAGCGGCGGGTCCGGGTGGCGTGCTGGAGCCGGAAGACGGTGTCCGGGTCGAAGAGGTGCGGCTCGCCCTCGCGGCGCCACTGGTACTCGCCGCCGATGTCCAGCGCACGGTGCGCCGGGGCGATCCCGGAGGCCGGGTACGCCTTGGCGTGCCGGGCGGCGACCTCGTCGGCGATCACCGCGAGGCCGGCGCCGCCGATCTTGGAGGCGGTGCCGTCGAAGTAGGTTGCGACAAAGCCCTCGTCGAGGCCGATGGCCTCGAAGACCTGGGCGCCGCGGTAGGAGGCGACGGTCGAGATGCCCATCTTGGACATCACCTTCAGCACGCCCTTGCCGAGGGCGTAGATCAGGTTCCGGATGGCCTGCTCGGACTCGATACCGCTGATGAAGGTGGAGGCGCGGACCAGGTCCTCGACGGACTCCATGGCGAGGTACGGGTTGACCGCGGCGGCGCCGTAGCCGATCAGCAGCGCGACATGGTGGACCTCGCGGACGTCGCCCGCCTCGACCAGCAGCCCGACCTGGGTGCGCTGCTTGGTACGGATGAGGTGGTGGTGGACGGCGGAGGTGAGCAGCAGCGACGGGATGGGCGCGTGCTCGGCGTCGGAGTGCCGGTCGGAGAGGACGATCAGCCGGGCGCCGTCCTCGATGGCGGTGTCGGCCTCGGCGCAGACCGCCTCCAGCCGGGCGGCGAGCGCGTCGCCGCCGCCGGAGACCCGGTAGAGGCCGGAGAGCGTGACGGCCTTCATCCCCGGCATGTCGCCGTCGGCGTTGATGTGGATGAGCTTGGCCAGCTCGTCGTTGTCGATCACCGGGAAGGGCAGGGTGACGCTGCGGCAGGAGGCGGCCGTGGGGTCGAGCAGATTGCCGCCGGGGCCCAGCGACGAGTGCAGCGAGGTCACCAGTTCCTCACGGATGGCGTCCAGCGGCGGGTTCGTCACCTGCGCGAAGAGCTGGGTGAAGTAGTCGAAGAGCAGCCGGGGGCGCTCGGAGAGGGCGGCGATCGGGGAGTCCGTGCCCATGGAGCCGATCGGCTCCATGCCGGTGCGCGCCATCGGGGCGACCAGCACCCGCAGCTCCTCCTCGGTGTAGCCGAAGGTCTGCTGGCGGCGGGTGACGGAGGCGTGGGTGTGGACGATGTGCTCGCGCTCGGGCAGGTCGCCCAGCTCGATGGTGCCGGTGTCGAGCCACTCGGCGTACGGCTGCTCGGCGGCGAGGGCGGACTTGATCTCGTCGTCCTCGATGATCCGGTGCTCGACGGTGTCGACGAGGAACATCCGGCCGGGCTGGAGCCGTCCCTTGCGGACGACCTTGGCCGGGTCGATGTCGAGGACGCCGACCTCGGAGGAGAGGACCACCAGTCCGTCGTCGGTGACCCAGTAGCGGCCGGGGCGCAGTCCGTTGCGGTCGAGGACCGCGCCGACCTGGGTGCCGTCGGTGAAGGTGACGCAGGCGGGGCCGTCCCAGGGCTCCATCATCGTGGAGTGGTACCGGTAGAAGGCGCGCCGGGCCGGGTCCATGGATTCGTGGTTCTCCCACGCCTCCGGGACCATCATCAGCACGGAGTGCGGCAGGGAGCGGCCGCCGAGGTGGAGCAGCTCCAGCACCTCGTCGAAGGAGGCGGAGTCGGAGGCGTCGGGCGTACAGACCGGGAAGATCCGCTCCAGCTCGCGCTCGCCGAAGGCGTCGGTGACGAGCTGGGACTCCCGGGCGCGCATCCAGTTGCGGTTGCCCTTGACCGTGTTGATCTCGCCGTTGTGGGCGACGAAGCGGTACGGGTGGGCCAGCGGCCAGCTCGGGAAGGTGTTGGTGGAGAACCGGGAGTGGACGAGGGCGATCGCGGTGGCGAGGCGGCGGTCCGACAGATCCGGGAAGAAGGGCTCCAGCTGCCCGGTGGTGAGCATGCCCTTGTAGACGAGGGTGCGGGCGGAGAGCGAGGGGAAGTACACCCCGGCCTCCCGCTCGGCGCGCTTGCGCAGCACGAACGCCTTGCGGTCCAGGGCCAGGCCGGTGCTCCGTCCGTCGGCCACGAAGAGCTGGCGGAAGACGGGCATGGTGGCGCGGGCGCCGTTGCCGAGGAGGTCGGGGGTGACGGGGACCTCGCGCCAGCCGAGGACGGTGAGGCCCTCCTCGGCGGCGATCGTCTCGATACGTGAGACGGCGTCCGCGGTGGCGTCCCCGGTGCCGGTGCCCGCGCCGGTGCCGTCCGTGGTGGCGGCGGTGTCCGGGTGCGGCAGGAAAGCGGTGCCGACGGCGTACGCGCCGGACTCGGGCAGCTCGAAACCGCTGACCTCCCGGAGGAACGCGTCGGGCACCTGGAGCAGGATTCCGGCGCCGTCCCCCGAGTCGGGCTCCGATCCGGTCGCACCGCGGTGTTCGAGATTCCGCAGGACCGTCAGCGCCTGTTCCACCAGCTCATGGCTGGCCACACCGGTGAGGGTGGCCACGAAACCGACACCGCAGGCGTCGTGTTCGTTACGGGGGTCGTACATCCCCTGGGGCGCGGGGCGACCGTCCATGGGCGACCAGGCGTCGGAACGCATCGGCTCTCCCGTCGTCGTCGTGGCATGTGCTGTGCCGAGGGACGACGTTGGCCCTCTGCGAAATTTCGTGCAGGTTACAGGATGGAATGATTCCCAGGAAGTGGATTTTCCATTCCAGCATGTGGACAACCGCGGTGGGTGTGTGGTCGAGGGTTCCGTGCCGGGGGTCGGCGCATATGCCGGGATTCTTCGGATTCCGCTGGACCGGGGGGCTGAGCGGGCTTCATTGCCCGCGGCGCCCTCGGCTCATGCCCGGTGACGGCGGAATCGAAACCGCCGGATTAATTGCTTTCCCGGGCGCCGCGCCCAGTCTCTCAGACCGACCCCTTTCCGGCCCCCGCAGAGGTCCCCGCGGGGGGCTTCGGCAGGGCGGTCGCCCACCGGGCGGCGCGGGGTCGCCGGTGGGCGGCCCCGGGAGCGGGGGCGGGGGCGGGGGCGGTACGGGCCCGGGCGGCGGGCGCCGGGCCCGCAGGCCGGTGCGGCGGGCGGGAGCGGTACACCGGGGCGGGAGCGGTGCGGGCCCCTGCCGCCCGGCACCGGACGGGGGCGTGTCGCAGCGCGGCACAGGGGCCGGGGCCTCCGGCGCGGGGTGCGGGTCCGTGGCCCGGGTGCGGGGTCCGCGTGGCCCGCGCGGGGCTCCGGAGGCAGTGCAGGCGCTGTGCGGGGGTTCCGGGCGCCCGGGACGGGACGAAGTCGTTTCGTATACGAAAGACACGGGAAGCGGCACCCCGGAACCCGATGGGGCCGGGAGCGCCCGCGACGCGTCCGCGCACCCGGACGGCGGCAGGTGTGCGGACGCACAGAGATGGCGCGATGCCCTGGAGCAGGCCGGGCCGGCGCGGCTTTACGGACCCGCACCGGCGCCCGCAGCCGGGAGAGCCGGAGGCCGGCCCCCTTGTCCCGCGTCCCGCCGGGAGCGGGCAGGGCAGGGCACGGCAAGGGCACAAGGACAGCAGGGGGCCCGGGGCGCGGGCGTGGGCGACGTACGACGGGGCCACCCGACCGGGAGCGGGGCACCCCGGGCCAGAAGCGGGGCACCTCATTCCGGGCGCCCGGTCCGCCGGAGCGGACAGGGCACCACCCGAATACAGGAGAGCCCGATCTCACCCCAGACGGCCGCCGGGCCGCCGGAGGCGCAGACGCCCCGTCCCGGAAGCAAAGACCTGCCCCCCGGGCCCGGAAAGCGCCCCGTCCCGGACGGCCGACCGGCCGCCGGAGGTCGGCGCGGCCCGGGGAGCCCCCCGGCGCCGGGTCCGGGGCGTGACCCCGAGGAACCGCCGAGCCGCCGGAGACCGGGGCGCCCCGGAGAAACCACCCGGCCGCCGGAGGCTACAGCGCCGCGCCGAGGGCCGCGCCCAGGCCGTAGGTGAGCGCCGCCGCGATACCGCCCAGGGCCAGCTGACGCAGACCGCTGAACCACCAGCTACGGGCAGTGACACGTGCCACGAGCGCACCGGCCCCGAAGAGGCCGATCAGCGCCAGCAGCACCGCGGGCCAGAGCGCCGTCGCACCCAGCAGATACGGCAGCAGCGGTATCAGCGCGCCGAGGGCGAACGCCCCGAACGACGAGACCGCGGCGACCACCGGCGACGGCAGGTCGTCCGGGTCGATTCCCAGCTCCTCCCGCGCATGGATCTCCAGGGCCTGGTCGGGGTCGCGGGAGAGCTGCATCGCGACCTCCCGCGCCAGCTCCGGCTCGACGCCCCGCGAGACGTACAGCGCCGCCAGCTCCTCCATCTCGTCCACCGGATGCTTGCGCAACTCGCGCCGCTCCACATCCAGTTCGGCCTGGACCAGCTCCCGCTGGGAGGCCACCGAGGTGTACTCGCCCGCGGCCATGGAGAACGCTCCGGCGGCCAGCCCCGCGAGCCCGGTGATGACGATGGTCTGCTGGGAGACCGCGCCGCCCGCGACACCGGTCATCAGCGCCAGGTTGGAGACCAGACCGTCCATCGCCCCGAAGACCGCGGGCCGCAGCCAGCCGCCGTTGACGTCCCGGTGCGTGTGGTTGTCGCGGTGCGCTTCGTGCAGGCTCGCGACGGATTCGATGACGGCCACGGTTCTCCCCTTCTGTCGTGCCACGCCCCTCGGGGCGACCGGGCCTCCGGTCCCCGGCCCCCCTGGGCCGGAGTGTCCGGACAGCCCTTGGAGCGGCCGGAAGCAGTCCGCTCCGGCACCCCTCGAACGATCTCGAAAATACGCGCGATGTAAGGGGCGCGCCAGCAAGGCAGGGCATACTTACCTGGGTTCCAGAGGGTGACAGTGGCCATCACAACCGCATTTCTCGGTGGTTATCGGTGTTTCGTGGTCTTGTCACGCTTCGCGTGTGGCACAGATGCAGGCAACAGGCTCGCGCGCGCGAAAGGGGCCCGCCTCATGGAGTTGGTCGCATGCAATCCCGTCGATCCGTTCGACGGCGCGCCACTATCCCCGGCGGCCACCGTCGCCTCGGCCCCCGCCGCCCCCTCCCCCTCCCTGCGCGACCGGGCCTGCGGCGCCCTGCTGGGTCTCGCGGTGGGCGATGCCCTCGGCGCGCCCGCGGAGAACATGAGGCCGTCCGAGATCCGTCGCCGCTGGGGGCGGATCGAGGGTTTCGTCGACAACGACCCGGCCGGCACCGACGACACCGAGTACGCGATCTTCTCCGGGCTGCTGCTGGCCCGGCACGGCTCCGCACTGACCGTGGCCCATGTCGAACAGGCCTGGCACCACTGGATCGCCGATCTCGACGAGGGGCCGTTCCGCGGCGCGGGCTTCAGCGAGCGCGGCACGCTGGAGAACCTCCGGCGCGGCCTCGCCGCCCCCATCTCCGCGCAGCACCGGCACGCCTGGAGCGACGGGCTGGCGATGCGGGCCGCGCCATTCGGGGTGTTCGCGGCGGGCCGCCCGCTGGAAGCCGCCCGGCTGGTCACGATCGACGGCTCCGTCAGCCACGACGGCGAGGGCATCTACGGCGGCCAGGCGGTCGCGGCCGGGGTGGCCGCGGCGATGTCGGGGGCGGGCCCGGCCGGGGTGATCGGCGCGGCCCTGTCGGTGATTCCGATGGATTCCTGGACGGCCCGTTCCCTGCGCCGGGGCGTCGTCACCGCGCAGCGGTCGTACCCGGACGCCCTGTCCATGGAGCGCGCGGTCCGGTCGTCGGTGGTCATCGGCGGCTATCCGTGGACGGATCTGGCGCCGGAGGCGGTGGGCCTGGCGTTCGGCGCGTTCACGGCGGCCCGCGGCGACTTCCGTACGTCGGTGCTCACAGCGGTGAACATGGGCCGGGACGCCGATACGACGGCGGCGGTCGCGGGCGCGCTGGCGGGGGCGGTCCAGGGCGCCGGGGCGATCCCGGCGGAGTGGGCGGCGGCGATCGGACCGGTGCGGGGCAGTTGTCTGCCGTCGATGGCGGGCCATCACATCCTGGACATCGCGGACCTGCTGACTCCGGACGACGTTCCGGGCGAGATCGCGGGCAACGATGACGGCGGCGACCCGAAGGCGGCGTCATGACGACGGAAACAGGTACGGGTACGGGTACGGGTACGGGTACGGGTACGGGTACGGGTACGGGTACGGAGGAGGGCGCGGCACCGCCCGCACCGCCCGCACCGCCCGCAGGAACGGTCCGCCTGACGCGCGGCACCTCGTCGCCGCCCGTACCGGCGACCGCGGCCACCGTCTCCCGCCGCCCCGTCGAAGGGCTGCTCCTCGGGCTCGCCGCCGGGGATGCCGCGGGGTGGCCCGCCGCCCGGCACCGGGCTGCCCGGATGCCCGAGTGGACCCGGCGGCTCACCCGCGAGCTGGACACCTTCGCCGAGCAGAACGCGACCACCACCCTGCCCGTGCCCATCGCGCTCAACCAGCCGCCGGAGCCGCTCCGCCTCGGCCCCTCCGACGACGCCGAATGGGCGGCCTTCGCCGCCGAGACCGTGCTGACCGCGGCCGGTGAGTTGTTCGCCGCCCTGCCCCCGGACCGCCGGCCGCGCGCCGCCGTGGACCTGGCGTGGAACTCGCTCGCCGCCGAGGTCGCCGCGGCCGCCGCCCGGGCCCCCGAGGTCGAGTCGGCGGTGCTCCCGCTGCGAGCGAGGATCTCCGTACGCGCCGGGCTCGGCAATCTGGCCACCGGGCTGCGGCCGCCCGCGACCGGTCACGACAATCCGCACTACTTCGACGACGCCGCCTGTGTACGGGCCGCGGTACTGGCGGTCGTCCACCCCGGCGACCCGGAAGCCGCCGCCGGACTCGCGGAGTTCGACGCCCGGTACACCCAGGACGGCGACGGGGTGCACGGCGCCCGGGCGATGGCCGCCGCCGTGGCCGCCGCGCTCGGCGGCGCGGACGTCGACGACGCCGTGGACGCCGCACTCGCCCAGCTGCCCGACTCCACCGAGATCGGCCGCAACGGCCGGCACGCGGTCCGGCTCGCCCGGTCCCTGGCGGGCGAGTGCGCGGCGTTCGCGCTCGTCCCCCTGCTGGAGCATCAGATCGTCGACCACGTCTACAGCTACGGCATCGCCGCGGCGGAGACCGTTCCGGTGGCGCTCGCCGTGGCGACGGCGGCGCGCGGCCGGGTGGCCGAGGCGGTGCCGACGGCGGCCTGTCTCTCCCGGGTCGCCGATTCGGCACCCGCCCTCGCCGGGGCGCTGACCGGCGCACTCGGCGGCGGTGCGGCCGTTCCGGCGTCCTGGCGGGAGGCCTGCCGCACCCTGGCGGGGTGTGCGCTGCCCCGGCTCGCGGGTACGGATCTGGTGGAACTCGCCGGACGCCTGGCACCCGCGGAACGGACCATCCCGGGTGGACAATTCCGACATGACACCAACAACACCAACAACACCAACAACGCAGACATCAGCCGCACTCGACGACCGGATCGCGGGCGCGCTGACGGGCGCGGCGGTCGGTGACGCGCTCGGCGGCCCCGTCGAGGGATACACACCGGAACAGATCGCCGAGCGGCACGGCGGCCGCGTCCAGGGCATCGTCGGCCCCTGGAACGGCGACGAGTGGCGCACCGCGCGCCCCATCGCCCCGTACCACAAGGGCGACGGGCACATCACCGACGACACCCTGATGACCCATGCGCTGATCAGGGTGTACGCGACGGTACGGGACCATCTCGACGCGCATGCCGTCGCCGAACACCTGGTGCCGGACCTGATCGGCACACCGCGCTGGATTCCCGAGCTGGAGGCGGAGGCCCTGCCGCTCCAGCGGATCTTCCTGGCGGAGAAGTGGCTGGTGGCCCGGCTGCACTACGGGCACGTCGATCCCCGCGAGGCGGGCAGCGGCAATATCGTCAACTGCGGTGCGGCCATGTACATGGCTCCCGTGGGGCTGGTGAACGCGGCCGACCCGCAGTCGGCGTACGCCGAGGCGCTGGATGTCGCGGGAGCGCACCAGTCGTCCTACGGGCGGGAGGCGGCCGGGGTGTTCGCGGCCTCGGTCGCCGCGGCCTGCGCCCCGGGCGCCACCCCCGCCTCGGTGGTCGACACGGCGCTCTCGCTGGCGAAGGACGGGACGCGGGCGGCGATCGAGGCGGTCGCGGAAGTCGCCGTACGGCATACGGACTTCGAGCCCGCGCTCAGCCCGCTGCGGGCGGCGGTCGCCCCCTACGACACGGTCGGCCCGGACTACCGCTCCCCCGGTCTCGGCGCGCGCCGCCCCTCGCGGCTGCACGCGATCGAGGAGCTGCCGGTCGCGCTGGGCATGCTGCTGATCGGGGGCGGCGACTACCGGCGCTCGGTGCTGGGCTCGGTGAACTACGGGCGGGACTGCGACTCCATCGCCACGATGGCGGGGGCGATCGCGGGGGCGCTGCACGGAGCGGCCGCGGTCCCGCACGAGTGGGCCAAGACGGTCGCCGAGGCCAGCAGGGTGGATCTGGACGCCCCGGCCCGTGAACTGGCCGCGGTCACCCGGGAGATCTTCGCCCGCGACACGGCTCGCCGCCGCGCCCACGAGGAGGCGTTCGCCCGGCTGACGGAGACCTCCCGATGACCGCCGGTACGCTGCCGCGGCTTCCGGCACACCCCCGCCTCCGGCGCCCGCACCCGCCGGAGATCCTGGCTGCCCGGGCAACCGCCGCACCGTCCGCTCCCGGGGCGCGTACGGAACCGCCGCCGGAACCCGTCGCGGCGGCCGGGACCGGTGCGCGGGCGGCCCGGGACTCGGAGGTGGTCCGGTGACCGTGGCCACGGCCGGCGGGCCGTCCGGAACGCATGCCCCGGCCGCGGGCCTCCGGCTCACCTGGGTGCAGCCCGAGGACCTCGTCGGGCACGAGCTGCGGCAGGCCGCGGAGGACGGACGGGACCCGGAGGCCGTCGCCGGGGTGGCCGCCCGCTGGGAGGCCGCGGGCGGTACGGCGGCTCCCCCGGCGGCGGGCGCCTCCGCCGGTGCCGTACCGGCCGCGCTGCGCGGGCTCGCGGAACAACTGCTCGACGAACTCGGCGAACTCTCCGAACTCGGCGCGCCGGGCGGCGGACCGGCGGCGTACGAGCCCACGGAGCTGTCCGCGATCCTGGCGGCCTGCCCGGACTGGCCCTCCTCGGACGGCGGCCGCCCCGGGCCCGCCCGGCCCCCGGCGGCCGCCGACGGGACGGTGCCGCGCCGCACGCGGCCGGGCCTCCCGCATCACCCGCCCGGCGCGGGATACCCGGACGCCCTGCACGCCGCCTGGCTGGGCCGGGCGGCGGGCTGTCTGCTGGGCAAGCCGGTGGAGAAGCTCCCGCTGGCCGGGATCAGGGCGCTGGCGGCCGCGACCGGCAACTGGCCGCTGCGGACCTGGTTCACCGCCGAGGGGCTGCCCCCGGACCTGGCCCGCGCCTACCCCTGGAACCGGCGCTCCGCGCCGACGTCCCTCGCCGAGAACATCGACGGCATGCCGGAGGACGACGACCTCAACTATCCGCTGCTGAACCTGCTGCTGCTGCGCCGGTACGGCCGCGGCTTCCGCACCCGGGACGTGGCGGCGCTCTGGCTGGACGAACTGCCCGCGGGCCGTACCTTCACGGCGGAACGCGTCGCCTACCGCAATCTGCTCTGCGGGGTAGAGCCGCCGGAGACGGCCCGTCGGCGCAACCCGTTCCGGGAGTGGATCGGCGCGGCCATCCGGGCCGACGTGCACGGCTGGACGCACCCCGGCAACCCCGGCGCGGCGGCCGCCCAGGCACACCGGGACGCGACCCTGACCCATACCGCGAACGGCGTCTACAGCGCCATGTTCGTCGCGGCGACCGTCGCGGCGGCGGCAGGCGGCAGCACCACCGGCCCCGGCTCCGGTCCCGCCTCAGGAAACCGCAACGGTCCCGGCCCCGGCTCCGCCTCCGGCAACGGCACCCGCGCGCACAACGGGACCCGCACCCGTACCGGACGCCCCACCGTCCACACCGCGCTGGCCGCCGGGCTCACCGTCGTCCCGCCGGGGTCCCGGCTCGCCCGGGCCGTCCGGCTGGGCATCGCCACGGCCCGCGCCGAACTCTCGTTCGACACCGTCGCCGACCGGCTCCACCGGGAGCTGGGCCACTACCACTGGGTGCACTCCGTGCCCAACGCCGCCCTGCTGGCCGCCGCCCTCACCCATGCCGACGGCGACTTCACGGGCTCCATCTGCCGTGCGGTGTCGGGAGGCTGGGACACCGACTCCAACGGCGCGACCGCGGGCTCGGTCGCCGGGCTGCTCGCCGGACACCCGGACCGGCTGCCCGCCCGCTGGACCGCGCCGCTGCGCAACCGGCTCGCCAGCTCCGTCAGCGGCTTCGACGGCATCGGTTTCGACGCCCTCGCCCGACTCACCCACCAGGAGGCGCTCCGCCCATGACAGCCATCGTGGTACTCGGCAGCACCAATATGGACCTCGTCGCCTATGTCGACCGTGCGCCGCGGCGCGGTGAGACCGTCCCGGGACGGGAGTTCCGGACCGTCCCGGGCGGCAAGGGCGCCAACCAGGCCGTTGCCGCCGCCCGCGCGGGCGGGGAGGTGGCGATGATCGGCGCGGTCGGCTCCGATGCCTTCGGCCGGCATCTGCGGCACACCCTGGAGGCGTCCGGAGTGGACACCGATCTGCTGCACACGGCGGAAGGCCCGTCCGGCACCGCCCATATCGTCGTCGACGACGAAGGCGGCAACGCCATCGTCGTGGTGCCCGGCGCCAACGGCACCCTCACCGCGCTCGGCCCCGGCGACGAGATCCTGATCGCCGGGGCCGACAGTCTGCTGCTCCAGCTCGAACTCCCCCTCCCGGTCGTCGTGGAGGGCGCCGCGGCCGCGCGCCGCCACGGGGTACGGACCGTGCTGACCCCCGCCCCCGCCCGCCCGCTGCCGGCCGGGCTGCTGGCCGCCGTCGATCTGCTGGTGCCCAATGAGCACGAGGCGGCCCTGCTCACCGGGCGTACCGAACCGGAGGAAGCGGCCGAGGCGCTGCTCGCGCAGGTGCCGGAGGTGGTGATCACCCTCGGCGCCCGGGGGTGTCTCTACGCCCACCGGGACGGTGCCCGGTTCCGGGTCCCGGCCCCGCGGGTGACCGCCGTGGACACCACCGCGGCGGGCGACACCTTCACCGGCGCGCTGGCGGTGGCGCTCGGCGAGGGCAGGCCCGTCGAACAGGCCCTGCGCTGGGCGTCCTGCGCCGCGGCCCTGGGCGTCGGGCGCGAGGGCGCTTCGACGTCGATGCCCTACCGGCCGGAGATCGACACCGAGTACGCCCGCACCGCGGCCGCGGCCCCCGGCGGCCCCCCGGCGCCGGGGCCCGCCCCGGCACCGGAACGCGACCCCGCCGACATCCCCGGGCCCGCCACCAACTCCCAGATCGGCAACCCCTCATGAGTCCTGCGCACACCCACCCCCTGTCCTCCCCCGCCCCCGCTCCCACCTCCGCTTCCGCTTCCGCCGCCGAGCCCTCGTCGCCGTGGCCCCCGGCCGGACCGCCCACCGCCGGGCCCGACCCGGACTCTGCCCCGGACCCGGCCCCGGCGCCGGAGACCGGCCCGCCCGCCCCGGCCCTGCGCGGAGTGCGCGTCCTCGACCTGGCCACCCTCTTCGCCGGGCCGCTGGCGGCCACCCTGCTCGGCGACTTCGGCGCCGAGGTGATCAAAGTCGAACACCCCCGCCGCCCCGACCCCTCCCGGGGCCACGGCCCCGCCAAGGACGGCATCGGCCTCTGGTGGAAGCTGCTGGGCCGCAACAAGCGGACCATCACCCTCGACCTGTCCGCCCCCGGCGGCCGCGACACCCTGCTCCGGCTGGCGGCCGGGGCCGATGTGATCATCGAGAACTTCCGCCCCGGCACCCTGGAGAAGTGGGGGCTCGGCTGGGCGGAGCTGAGCCGGGCCAATCCCCGGCTGGTGCTGACCCGTGTCACCGGCTTCGGCCAGTTCGGCCCGTACTCCCACCGCCCGGGCTTCGGCACCCTCGCCGAGGCCATGAGCGGTTTCGCCGCCGCCACCGGCGAGCCCGACGGCCCGCCGACCCTCCCGCCCTTCGGTCTCGCCGACTCGATCGCCGCCCTCGCCACCTCCTACGCCGTACTGACCGCCCTCGCCGCCCGCGCCGGCACCGGCCGCGGCCAGGTCGTCGATATGGCGATCATCGAACCGATGCTGGCCGTCCTCGGACCCCAGCCGCTCTGGTACGACCAGCTGGGCTATGTCCAGCCCCGGCTGGGCAACCGCTCCCGCAACAACGCCCCCCGCAACACCTACCGCACCGCCGACGGCTGCTGGGTGGCCGTCTCGACCTCCGCCCAGTCCGTCGCGGAGCGGGTGATGCGCCTGGTCGGCCGGCCCGAGCTGACCGGCGAGCCCTGGTTCGCCACCGGCAGCGGCCGCGCCGAGCACGCCGCCGAACTCGACGCGGCCGTCGGCGGCTGGATCGCCCGGCGCCCCCGCGCCGAAGTGCTGGACGCCTTCGAGAAGGCCGAGGCCGCGATTGCGCCCGTCTACGACGTGCGGGACGTGATGGACGATCCCCAGTACCGGGCGCTGGACACCGTCACCGAGGTCGAGGACCCGGAGCTGGGCGTCATCCGTATGCAGAACGTCCTCTTCCGGCTCTCGGAGACCCCGGGCGCGATCCGCTGGGCCGGCCGCCCCCACGGCGCCGACACCGACGACGTCCTCACCGAACTCGGTCTCACCCCCGACGACATCTCCGCACTCCGCACCCAGGGCGCCCTGTGAACATCCCCCTCACCTATCTCTACGCGCCCGGCGACCGCCCCGAGGTCGTACTGAAGGCCGTCCGCTCCGGCGCCGACGTCGTCATCGTCGACCTGGAGGACGCCGTCGCCCCGGAGCGCAAGAAGTACGCGCTGGCGGCCACCGCCGAACTGCTCACCGATCCGCAGCCGCTCCCCGTCCATGTCCGTATCAACTCCCCCCGCGCGCCCGAAGAGATCGAGACCCTGACCGGACTGCCCGGTCTGAGCGCTCTCCGTATCCCCAAGGTGACACACGGCACCGACATTCCCCCCGTCGCCGGTCTCGCCCCGGGCGTCCCGCTCTATCCGCTGCTGGAATCCGCGCTGGCCATCGAGCACGCCTACACCATCGCGAGCGCCCATCCGGCCGTGCACGGCATCGGTATCGGCGAGGCCGACCTGCGGGCCGATCTGGGGCTGCGGGACGGCAGCTCGGCCCTGGACTGGTCCCGCTCCCGGATCGTGGTGGCCGCCCGTGCGGCCGGGCTGGCGCCACCGGTCCAGTCGGTCTTCCCCGATATCCGGGACCTGGACGCGCTGTACACCTCCTGCACCCACGGCCGGAGCCTCGGCTTCGTGGGCCGGGCCGCGATCCACCCCCGGCAGCTGCCCGTCATCGAGCGGGCCTTCCGGCCGACCCCGGACGAGATCACGGCGGCCGTGGCGGTGGTGAAGGCCGCCGCCGCGGGCGGCGGCGCCCAGGCCCTGCCCGACGGCCGTTTCGTCGATGCGGCGATCGTGGCGGCCGCGGAGCGGACGCTGCTGCTCGCCCGCCGCGAGGTGCCCTGCTGAGCCCGGGTGCCTGCCCGGATCCCCCGCCCGGTCCTGCCCCGGTCCCGGCCCGGGATCCCCGCCCGGTCCTGCCCGGCTTCCGGGCCCGGGTCCCGCCCCGGGCCGCGGGCACCGGCCGGGCCCGGCCGCCCCGCCGCCCGGCAACGGCTCGGGGCCGCCGGGACGCTCTCCGTCCCGGCGGCCCCGTGCCGTCTGCCGTCGTTCTTCTCCGCGGGCGCTCCGCCCCCGGCGGGGGTGTGCGGCCCGCGCCGGGTCAGGCCCCGGCCTCTGCCGTCTCGGCGTCCTTCTCCGGTCCGGCCCCGCGGTCCTCCGCCTTGCCGTCCGGCACCTTGCCGTCCTGCTTCTTGCCGTCCGCCGCCTCGGTGTCCCCGGACTCGCCGTCGCCCGCCGCTCCGGCCTCGCCCGCCGCGTCGTCGGCACCGGTCCCGCCGGTCTTCGCGGCGTCCGCCGTGCCCGGCCGGCCCGGCTCCACGACCTCTTCCCGGCCCGGCCGCACCTTCGCCGAGACCACGATGTACACCACCGCGAGGACGAAGACGACGAGCGCGGTCCAGACGTTGAGCCGCAGCCCCAGCACCTCGTGGGCCTCGTCGACCCGGAGATACTCGATCCACGCGCGCCCGGCGCAGTAACCGGCGACGTACAGGGCGAAGGCCCGGCCGTGACCCAGCTTGAACCGCCGGTCGGCCCAGATCACCAGCAGCGCGACACCGATGCACCAGAGGGACTCGTACAGGAAGGTCGGGTGGTAGGTCCCGGCCACCCGGTTCGGCCCCTCGCTGATCTTCAGCGCCCAGGGAAGGTCCGTCGGCTTTCCGTAGAGCTCCTGGTTGAACCAGTTGCCCCAGCGGCCGATGGCCTGGGCGAAGGCGATACCGGGGGCGAGCGCGTCGGCCCAGGCCGGCAGGGGGATGCCCCGGCGGCGGCAGCCGATCCACGCACCGACGGCGCCCAGGGAGATCGCACCCCAGATACCGAGGCCGCCCTCCCAGATCTTGAAGGCGTCGACCCAGTTCTTGCCTTCGCTGAAGTAGAGCTGGTAGTCGGTGATCACATGGTAGAGACGGCCGCCGACCAGGCCGAAGGGCACGGCCCAGACGGCGATGTCGGCCACGGTCCCGGCCGTGCCGCCGCGGGCGATCCAGCGCTTGTTGCCGTACCAGACGGCCACGAAGACGCCGATGATGATGCAGAGTGCGTAGCCGCGCAGCGGCAGCGGTCCGAGATGGATCGCTCCGGACGACGGGCTCGGAATGTAGGCAAGGTCCATGACGGATCCGACGCTACCTTGCTTAGCAGTGGAAGCGGCAAGCCGCCCGGGACAACTTATGGATAACTCTGGCCCCGGCCACCCCGCCCGGACCCCTCAGGGACCGGTCGGGGCGGCCCGGAAACCGCTGGTCACGGCTGGGTGGCGGCCGCCGAGGGCTTCGACGGATCGGCGGTGCCCGGCTTCTTGCCCTTGTTCGCCTCGGCGACCCACTTCTTGAGATTTTCCGGGGAGATCTGCTGCCCGTCCTTCGTGGGGAAGACCGACTTCCCGTTGAGCAGGACCGTCGGGGTGCCGCGGAAACCGCCCTCCGCGAAGGCCTTGTTGGACTTGGCGACCCAGGAGTCGTGCCGCCCGTCCTTCACACAGCTCCGGAAGTCCGGTGTGTCGAGCCCCTCGACCTTGCCCGCCAGTTCGATCAGCCGGTCGTTGTCGGCGAACTTGTCGTCCGGCTCCGGCGGCTGGTTCCGGTAGAGGACGTCGTGGTACGGGGCGAACTTGCCGACGTCCTGGGCGCAGGCCACCGCGTTGGCGGCCCGCAGCGAACCGCTGCCGCCCATATTGCCGTCGATGATCGTCGCGAAGTGGTAGTCGACCTTCAGCTGCCCGGAGGACTCCAGGTCCTTCAGGGCGCCCCGCATCACGTTCTCGTACTGGGCGCAGACCGGGCAGCGGAAGTCCTCCCAGACCGTGAGGGTCGAGGGCGCGTCCGCGGCGCCGACGGGGATCGCGAGCTGCTGCTTGCCCTCCGCGCCCGCGGGTGCCAGGGCCGGCCCCGCGGTGGAGCTTCCGTCGCTGCCCTTGGTCCCCTTGTCGGCATTGGCGGCGATCACTCCGGCCACGGCCGCCAGGCCGAGGACGCCGACCACCGCCGAGGAGACGATCAGCACCCGCCGTCGCCGCTCACGGGCCTTCTCCAGCCTGTTCTCCCGCTCGATCCGCTCGCGCGCGGTCCGCTTCGGCCCGCTGTTCCTGTCGTTGTGCTTCTCGTTCACATCCGGCAAACGAACCGGGGAGGCGCACCCGCGCCTCCCCGGTCCCGGAACCACCCGTACGAGCGATGCGTACGAAGGGCTCGTACCGCTCAGTCCCGCGGCACCCGGCTCACGGCCGGGCCGCCCCGCTCCGGCGTGCGCCCTCGCGCACCCCGGCGGCGAGTTCGGCGGCCAGCTCACGGGCGGCCGCTATGCCGCCGGCGGTGTCCGGGGCGTCCAGGATCCGCTTGACGAAGGCGGAGCCGACGATCACCCCGTCCGCGAATCCGGCGACCTCCGCGGCCTGGGCGGGCGTGGAGACCCCGAGGCCGACGCAGACCGGCAGGTCGGTGGTGGCGCGTACCCGCCGGACCAGGTCCTCGGCCTGCGCCCCGACGGACTCGCGGGTGCCGGTGACGCCCATCAGCGAAGCGGCGTAGACAAAACCGGAACCGGCCTCGGTGATGGTCGCGATCCGGGCGTCCCGGCTGCTGGGCGCGACCACGAAGACGGTGCCGAGCCCGTGCTTCGCGGCATGCTCCCGCCAGAGGCCGGACTCCTCGACGGGCAGGTCGGGCAGGATGCAGCCCGCGCCGCCCGCCGCCGCGAGTTCGGCGGCGAACCGTTCGACGCCGTAGCGGTCGACCGGATTCCAGTAGGTCATCACCAGCACCGGCTTCCCGGTGGCGGCGTGCGCCTCGCGCACGGTCCGCAGGACGTCGGCGATCCGGACGCCGCCGCGCAGGGCGATGTCGTCGGCGGTCTGGATCACCGGGCCGTCGAGCACCGGGTCACTGTGCGGCAGGCCCACCTCGACGATGTCGGCGCCGCCCTCGAAGACCGCCTTGACCGCCTCGATGCCGCCCTCGACGGTCGGGAAACCGGCCGGGAGGTAGGCGATCAGGGCGGACCGGCCCTCGGCCTTCGCCGCGGCCAGCGTGTCGCTCAGCAGTCGTACGTTCCCGCTCACTTCACGTCCTCCCCGTCGTACAGCCCGAAGTAGCGGGCGGCGGTGTCCATGTCCTTGTCGCCGCGGCCCGAGAGGCTGACCACGATCAGCCCGTCCGGGCCCAGCTCCCGGCCGACCTCCAGGGCCCCGGCCAGGGCGTGCGCCGACTCGATGGCCGGGATGATCCCCTCCGTACGGGAGAGCAGCCGCAGGGCCTGCATCGCCTGGTCGTCGGTGACCGGGCGGTACTCGCCGCGGCCGCTGTCCTTGAGGTAGGCGTGCTCCGGGCCGATGCCCGGGTAGTCCAGTCCGGCGGAGATGGAGTACGGCTCGGTGATCTGGCCCTCGTCGTCCTGGAGGACGTAGGAGCGCGAGCCGTGGAGTATGCCGGGCTCGCCGACGGTGAGGGTGGCCGCGTGCTCGCCGCTCTCCACGCCGTGGCCCGCCGCCTCGCAGCCGATCAGCCGCACCCCGGTGTCCGGGACGAAGGCGTGGAAGAGCCCGATCGCGTTGGAGCCGCCGCCGACGCAGGCGACGGCCGCGTCGGGCAGCCGGCCCGCGCGGTCGAGGATCTGGCGGCGCGCCTCCACTCCGATGACGCGGTGGAAGTCGCGGACCATCGCCGGGAAGGGGTGCGGTCCGGCGACCGTGCCGAAGAGGTAGTGCGTGGAGTCGACATTGGCGACCCAGTCGCGGAAGGCCTCGTTGATGGCGTCCTTGAGGGTCCGGCTGCCGGAGGCGACCGGGATCACCTCGGCGCCCAGTATCCGCATCCGGGCGACGTTGAGGGCCTGCCTCTCGGTGTCGATCTCGCCCATGTAGATGGTGCAGTCGAGGCCGAACAGGGCGCATGCGGTGGCGGTGGCGACCCCGTGCTGGCCCGCGCCGGTCTCGGCGATGACCCGGGTCTTGCCCATGCGCCGGGTCAGCAGGGCCTGCCCCAGCACATTGTTGATCTTGTGCGAGCCGGTGTGGTTGAGATCCTCCCGCTTGAGGAAGATCCGGGCGCCCCCGGCGTGTGCGGCGAACCGGGGCACCTCGGTGAGCGGGCTGGGCCGGCCGGTGTAGTTGACCAGCAGGTCCTTCAGCTCGGCCGCGAAGGCGGGGTCGTTCTTGGCCTTCTCGTACTCGGCGGCGACCTCGTCGACGGCGGCGACCAGCGCCTCGGGGATGAACTTGCCGCCGAAGGCGCCGAAGTAGCCCGAGGCGTCGGGGACCAGCCCCTCCGGATCGGGGAGGAAGAACTCGTCGGGACCGGTGGAACCGGCAGGTGTGCGGGAAGTGGACATCCGGCGTACTCCTCGGGGGCGCACGGCCCCCTGCCTGGTGTGCGGATCGGTGGAAGACGGGGTACGCGCCGTCGCCGGAGGGACGGCCGGCCGTTCCGCCGGACGGTCCGGCGGTACGGGAAGGCGTCCGGAGCGGGGCGTTCCGGGGGTACGGCGACGGGGGCTCCGGCTCTGCCGGCCGGCCCTCGGAACCCTGGGCCGTGTCCGCGGAGCCCCGCCCGCCCTCGGGCCGGCGGCGCTACTTTCCGGACACGCCCTGGTACCGCGCGGGAACGCTCAGCGGCGCGCGCGACGGCCGCGCCATCGCATCCCGTTCACCTGGCCGGGCTCCGAGCCGATCACATAGCGCACCCGCCGGCCGTGTACCCGGCGTGCCGGGGCCCGGCAGCCGCGGGGACGGCAGCCGCGCGCGAGGCGGGCGTACGCGTCCCCGGGAACCGGGCTCGGGCGGCGGACGGCGGCGGGCACGGCCGGATCAGCTCCGCCCGTGGCGCAGGGCCGGGTGGGCGCCCGCGGCGACCAGGTCGGCGACCGCGGTCCGCGGGTCGCGGCCGGTGACGAGGGACTCGCCGACCAGCACGGCGTCGGCGCCCGCGTTGGCGTAGGCGATCAGATCGTGCGGACCGCGGATACCGGACTCGGCGATCTTGACGATATGCGCGGGGATCTCCGGGGCGACGCGCTCGAAGGTGGAGCGGTCCACCTCCAGGGTCTTCAGATTGCGGGCGTTGACGCCGATGACCTTGGCACCGGCCTCGACGGCCCGCTCGACCTCGTCCTCGTCGTGGACCTCGACCAGCGGGGTCAGCCCGATCGACTCGGCCCGCTCGATCAGCGAGACCAGGGCCTCCTGCTCCAGCGCGGCGACGATCAGCAGCGCCAGGTCGGCACCGTACGCACGGGCCTCCCACAGCTGGTAGGCCGTGACGATGAAGTCCTTGCGCAGCACGGGGATGTCGACCCGGGCGCGGACGGCCTCCAGATCGGCCAGCGAGCCGCCGAAGCGCCGCTGCTCGGTGAGGACGGAGATGACGGCGGCGCCGCCGGCCTCGTAGTCCGCGGCCAGCCCGGCGGGGTCGGCGATCGCGGCGAGGGCACCCTTGGACGGGCTGGAGCGCTTGACCTCGCAGATCACCCGGACGCCTTCGCCGCGCAGTGCGGCGGCGCCGTCCTTGGCCGCGGGGGCCTTGGCGGCCCGCTCCTTGAGCTCGTCGAGGGAGACCCGCGCCTGCCGCTCTGCGAGGTCGGCGCGCACGCCTTCGATGATCTCGTCGAGCACACTCACGCGAGCGGCCCCCTTCCGGGACGGTGATGATGGTCAGGGATCATTCATGTCGATGGTATCCGCAGGACGCCCCGCACCCCGCATCCGGTGGAGGCCTGTCCCACGGGATGGGACCGTCAGGGCACCAGGGCCGACCCGGCCGGCAGGTTCCGCAGCACGCTGAAGACCAGCACGGACGCGCCGGTCAGCCACCACCAGACGGGCCGTACGGAGATCCTCCAGGTCGCACCCGGGACACCGCGTGCCGCGCGGACCGTCCAGACCGCCCAGAGCACGAAGAAGACCCCGTATCCGGCGACGGCGACGGCGTTCGCCCCCAGCGCGGTGCCCAGGTCGCCGTGGACGAAGGCATGGGCGCTGCGGAGCCCGCCGCAGCCGGGGCAGTAGATCCCCGTGTAGCGCAGCAGCGGGCAGGCCGGGTAGTGCCCGGGTTCATTGGGGTCGACGGCCCCGACGTAGGCGAACGCGGCGGCGACGGCGGCCAGCGTGCCCAGGGGCGCGGCCAGCCGCCGCAGGGCCCCCTGCGGCGCGCGCGGCGCATGCCCGGGGACGGATCCGGGGAACGGTCCGGGGAGCGCGTTACCGGCGCCGTACGCCCCGGGCGCGTGCCCCGTACCCGGGGGCCCGCTGCCCGCAGGGACGGCGCCCGACTCGTCGGACGCCGCGACCACGGGACCCGGGGGCCCGCTCGCCGCGCCGTACGCGGGGGCGGCGGCCTCCCGGGCCGGGCCCGCCCCGGGCGCGGCCGGGCCGGCCGGGGGCTCCGGCGGCGCGTCTCCCGGAAGGGCGGGCGGCGCAGCCGGTGCGGAGGGGGGTGTCGTGGCGTCCACCGTGCGATTGTCCCCGGTCATACGCGAAGGCGCAGCCCGGCCGCGCCGGTCTGCGCCTCGTGTCGTACGGCCGCGTCCGCGGCCGGGTGCCCCTGGGGGCGGGGCGTCACACGCCGCCCTGGGCCGCCACGCGCTCGGCCGCGATCCGGCCGGCCTGCTCGCGGGCCTGCTTGCTCTCCGCGCTCTCCTTCGCGGCGCCGAGGCCCGCCGCCTTCATGCCCATGCCGACGACACCGCCGATGAGGATGATCGCGATACCGCCCCAGAAGCCGAGCGGGTTGGCCGCGACCATGAAGAGTCCGGAGACGCAGAAGCCGATGAAGGCGATGCTGACACCGGTCCAGGCGGCGGGGGTGTGTCCGTGTCCGTGGGCGCTGCCCGACATGTAATGCTCCTCGGTTGCTGAGCGCGCGAAGCGCGCGGAATGCTGCGAACGCGGCGGCGGTCCGACGCGCTCAGGGGGTGAGCCGGAGCTCTTCGTTCATTCTCCCGTACGCCCCCCGCGCTCCGGCGGCAGGGTGACCCGTCTGACATCACGCTCCGGCGCCCGGTGCCTGCGGACCGTGCGAGGGGCGCGTTCCGCCAGGGTCATAGGTCCCGTACGGTGCCGGGCGCCGTCACCGTCCGTCGGGTGCGGGGTCGCCGTCCGTGGGGTCCTCGCCGCGGTCCAGGGCCTTCCAGAGGTCCTCGGGCCGGTCGGGGTCGACGACGGGGGCGGTACGGGCCCGGGGCGAGCCGTCGCGCTCGTACCGGCCGGACATGCTGGGCCAGAGCGGCCCGTACCGCAGGGCGAGGAGCCCGGCGAGCAGGATCAGCAGTCCGGCGGCGGCGGTGACGTACGGCCAGGGGGTGTGGCTCAGGGAGCCGATGGTCGCGGCGGTGTCGCCGGTGGTCTCGGCGGCCTTCTCGTCCAGGGCGCCGCGGTCGGAGGCCCCGAGGAAGGCGGCGACGGCGGCGCCCGCGCCGCTGAGGGTCAGCAGCGCGGCGACGACCGTGCGGCCCTTGCGCCGGACGGCGAAGACGGCGACCAGCGCGGCCAGGCCGACGACGGCGAGGGCGCTGGGCACTCCGGTGATGTCACCGCCCTCGGCGCTCAGCGACAGGGTGCCGCCGGGGGTGGCCGTGGTGCCTTCGGCCCAGACCCGGCCGGAGGCGAGCAGGGCGACAGTGGCTCCGGCGGCGCCGAGCAGCAGGGCGGCGGCGAGGGTACGGCGGCCCGTGGCGGCACCGGCGGCCCGCGCCTGGTCGCCGGACCGGGCGCGGGGCTGGGGTACGGGAACAGCGCTCACGTACCCCACTATCCCCTACGCCCCGGCGGGCGCCGCAGCCGCCCTCCGGCCGCCGGTCAGCTCCGCGGGTCCGCCGCCGGGCCGTCCGGGGCCGGGCCGCGGGCGGTCATCCGGTTGGCGGTGTGGACGGCCCGGAGCACCGCGGCGGCCTTGTTGCGGCACTCGGTGTCCTCGGCGACCGGGTCCGAATCGGCCACCACTCCCGCTCCGGCCTGCACGAACGCGGTGCCGTCGCGGAGCAGCGCGGTGCGGATGGCGATCGCCGTGTCGGAGTCGCCCGCGAAGTCGAGATAGCCGACGCAGCCGCCGTAGAGCCCGCGGCGGGAGGGTTCCAGTTCGTCGATGATCTGCATGGCCCGCGGCTTGGGCGCGCCCGAGAGGGTGCCGGCCGGGAAGCAGGCGGTCAGCACGTCGAACGCGGTGCGCCCCGCGGCGACCCGGCCGGTGACGGTCGAGACGATGTGCATGACGTGGGAGTAGCGCTCGACGGACATGAAGTCGACGACCTCGACGGAGCCGGGTTCGCAGACCCGTCCCAGATCGTTGCGGCCGAGGTCGACCAGCATCAGGTGCTCGGCGCGCTCCTTGGGGTCGGCGAGCAGCTCCTCGGCGAGGTCGTGGTCCTCCTGGGGGGTGGCCCCGCGGGGCCGGGTCCCGGCGATGGGGTGGACCATCGCATGCCCGTCCTCGACCTTGACGAGGGCCTCGGGGCTGGAGCCCACCACGTCGAAGGCGGTGCCGCCGCCGTCCGCCGAGGGGAAGCGGAACAGGTACATGTACGGGCTGGGGTTGGTGGCCCGCAGGACCCGGTAGACGTCCAGGGCGCTCGCGGTGCAGGGAGTCTCGAACCGCTGGGAGGGCACCACCTGGAAGGCCTCGCCGGCCCGGATGCGCTCCTTGATGTCCTCGACGGCCTTCTGGTAGTCCGGGCCGCCCCACAGGGCGGTGAACTCGGGCAGTTCGGAGGCGGGCAGGGCGGTCGGCGGGGAGGCCAGGGGGCGGGCGAGGTCGCGCTCCATGGCGTCGAGGCGGGCGACGGCGTCCGCGTAGGCCTCGTCGACGCCGGTGTCGAGGTCGTTGTGGTTGATGGCGTTGGCGATCAGCAGGACGGTGCCGTCCCAGTGGTCGAGGACCGCGAGATCGGAGGTGAGCAGCATGGTCAGCTCGGGGAGCCGCAGATCGTCGCGCTCGCCGGGACCGATCCGCTCCAGCCGGCGCACGATGTCGTAGCCGAGGTAGCCGACCATGCCGCCGGTGAACGGCGGCAGACCGGTGCCGAGGTCGTGCGGCGGGGTGTGGAGGGTCTCGACGGTGGCCCGCAGGGCGGCCAGCGGGTCGCCGTGCCGCGGGACGCCGACGGGGGGCGTGCCGATCCAGTGCGCCTCGCCGTCGCGCTCGGTGAGGGTCCCGGTGCTGCGGACGCCGACGAAGGAGTACCGGGACCACGACCGGCCGTTCTCGGCGGATTCGAGGAGGAAGGTGCCGGGGCGTTCGGCGGCGAGCTTGCGGTAGAGCCCGACGGGGGTGTCGCCGTCGGCGAGGAGGCGGCGGGTCACCGGGATGACTCGCCGGTCGGCGGCGAGGGCCCGGAAGGTGCTGAGGTCCATGGTCATGGCGCCGGACCCTACTTGCCGAGGGGGAGGACGTCGGCGTCGAAGCAGGTGCGGTCGCCGGTGTGGCAGGCGGCGCCGGTCTGGTCGACCTTGACGAGGACGGTGTCGCCGTCGCAGTCGAGGGCGACGGACTTCACCTGCTGGATGTGGCCGGAGGTGTCGCCCTTCACCCAGTACTCGCCGCGGCTGCGGGACCAGTAGGTGGCGCGGCCGGTGGTGAGGGTGCGGTGGAGCGCCTCGTCGTCCATCCAGCCGAGCATGAGCACCTCTCCGGTGTCGTACTGCTGGGCGATGGCGGGGACGAGACCGTCGGCGGTCCGCTTGAGACGGGCGGCGACGGCGGGGTCGAGGGGGCCTGTGGTGCCACTGCTGGTCATGCCGCCATTGTGCCGTGCCCGTGGGGTGCTCCGGACGGTTGTCCACAGGCCGGACCCGTTCCGGTGCGGGTTGTCCACAGGGTTGCGGGTCGCTACTGGGCACGGTCGGCGCCGTCGCCGTACGCTGGCGCACATGTCGACCCATGCCAAGCGTGAACGACTTCTTCTCGCCGATCTCCTCGAAGGCGTCGGTCCTGACGCGCCGACGCTCTGCGACGGCTGGCGGGCCCGCGATCTGGCTGCCCATGTGGTGGTCCGGGAGCGCCGCCCGGATGCCGCCGGGGGGATTCTGATCGGCCCGCTGAAGGGCCGGCTGGAGCGGGTCCAGGCCGAGTTCGCGGCGAAGCCGTACGAAGAGCTGATCCAGCTGATCAGGACCGGGCCGCCGCGGCTGTCCCCGCTGGGCATCAAGCAGCTGGACGAGGCGGCCAACACCGTGGAGTTCTACATCCACGCCGAGGATGTGCGCCGGGCCCAGCCGGAGTGGACGCCCCGCCCGCTGGACCGGGTGTTCGAGGACGCGCTCTGGGCCCGGCTGGAGAAGGCGGCCAGGCTGCTGGGCCGCAGATCCCCGGCGGGGCTGGTGCTGCGCCGCCCGGACGGCCGGACGGTGGTCGCCCACCGGGGCGCGCCCGTGGTGACCGTGACCGGCGGGCCGGGCGAGCTGACGATGTTCGCCTTCGGCCGCCAGGAAGCCGCACAGGTCGATCTGGCGGGCGAGCCGGAGGCGGTGGAGAAGGTCCGCGGCTCCCGGCTGGGCCTCTCGATGTAGCCGTCCGGCAGCGGTGCGGGCCGGAGGTTGCTGCCTCCGGGGCCGGACCGGCGCCGCCCGGTACCGGAAACGCCCGCGGCTCCGGCGGGCGGGCCGCCGGAGCCGCGGGGTACGGCCGTGGGGTCAGCGGACCGGGTGGCCCGCCTCCCGGAGGGCGTCCTTCACCTGGGAGATCCGCAGATCGCCGAAGTGGAACACCGAGGCGGCGAGCACGGCGTCCGCGCCCGCGTCGACGGCGGGCGGGAAGTCGGCGAGCCGTCCCGCGCCGCCGCTGGCGATCACCGGCACGGTGACGTGCTTCCGGACGGCCGCGATCATCTCGGTGTCGTAGCCGTCCTTGGTGCCGTCGGCGTCCATCGAGTTCAGCAGGATCTCGCCGGCGCCCAGCTCGGCGGCCCGGTGCGCCCATTCCACGGCGTCGATGCCGGTGCCCCGGCGGCCGCCGTGGGTGGTGACCTCGAAGGAGCCGGCCGGGGTGCGGCGGGCGTCCACGGAGAGCACCAGTACCTGGCGGCCGAACCGCTCCGCGATCTCCCGGATCAGCTCGGGCCGGGCGATGGCCGCGGTGTTGACGCCGACCTTGTCGGCGCCGGCCCGGAGCAGCTTGTCGACGTCCGCCGCGGCGCGGATCCCGCCGCCGACGGTCAGCGGGATGAAGACCTGCTCGGCGGTGCGGCGCACCACGTCGTAGGTGGTCTCCCGGTTGCCGGAGGAGGCGGTGATGTCGAGGAAGGTCAGCTCGTCGGCGCCCTCGGCGTCGTACAGCCGGGCCATCTCGACGGGGTCGCCCGCGTCCCGCAGATTCTGGAAGTTGACGCCCTTGACGACCCGCCCGTTGTCGACGTCCAGGCAGGGGATGACCCGTACGGCGAGCGTCATGCGGAGGCCACCGCGGCGAGGGCTTCCTCCAGGGTGAACGCCTTGGCGTAGAGCGCCTTGCCGACGATCGCGCCCTCCACGCCCGCCGGGACGAGCCCGGAGATGGCCCGCAGGTCGTCGAGGGAGGAGACGCCGCCGGAGGCGACGACGGGCTTGTCGGTGGCGGCGCAGACGTTCTTCAGCAGCTCCAGGTTGGGGCCCTGGAGGGTGCCGTCCTTGGCGATGTCGGTGACGACGTACCGGGCGCAGCCCTCGGAGTCGAGCCGGGCGAGGGTCTCGTAGAGGTCGCCGCCGTCGCGGGTCCAGCCGCGGCCGCGCAGGGTGGTGCCGCGGACGTCGAGGCCGACGGCGATCCGGTCGCCGTGCTCGGCGATGACCTTGGCGACCCACTCGGGGGTCTCCAGGGCTGCGGTGCCGAGGTTGACCCGGGTGCAGCCGGTGGCCAGCGCGGCGGCCAGCGAGGCGTCGTCGCGGATCCCGCCGGAGAGCTCGACCTTGATGTCCATCGCGGCCGAGACCTCGGCGATCACGGCCCGGTTGTCACCGGTGCCGAAGGCGGCGTCGAGGTCGACCAGGTGGAGCCATTCGGCGCCGGCCCGCTGCCAGGTGAGGGCCGCCTCCAGCGGGGAGCCGTAGGAGGTCTCGCTGCCGGACTCGCCGTGGACGAGACGGACGGCCTGTCCGTCGCGGACGTCGACGGCGGGAAGGAGTTCGAGCGTGGTCACAGGGTTCCGATCCAGTTGGTCAGTAGCCGGGCACCGGCGTCGCCGGACTTCTCGGGGTGGAACTGCGTCGCCCACAGGGCGCTGTTCTCGACGGCGGCGACAAAGCGCTCGCCGTGGGTGGCCCAGGTGATGTGCGGGGCGCGGATGGCGGCGTTGGTGATCTCCAGCTCCCAGTCGTGCACGGCGTAGGAGTGCACGAAGTAGAAGCGTTCGTCGGCGCCTATCCCGTCGAACAGGGCGCTGCCGCCCGGTGCGTCGACGGTGTTCCAGCCCATGTGGGGGACGACGGGGGCCTTCAGCGGGCCGACCGTGCCGGGCCACTCGTCCAGGCCCTCGGTCTCCACCCCGTGCTCGATACCGCGGGCGAAGAGGATCTGCATGCCGACGCAGATGCCCATGACGGGCCGGCCGCCGGAGAGCCGGCGGCCGACGATCCAGTCGCCGCGGGCCGCGCGGAGCCCCTCCATACAGGCGGAGAAGGCGCCGACGCCGGGGACCAGGAGTCCGTCGGCGTTCATGGCCCGGTCGAAGTCGCGGGTGATCTCGACATCCGCGCCGACCCGGGCGAGGGCCCGCTCGGCGGAGCGGACGTTGCCGAAGCCGTAGTCGAAGACGACCACCGATTTGCGGCTCATGACCACACGTCCAGCCGGAGCACGCCCGCGCCGATCGCCATGGCGGCGCCGATGGACAGCAGGACGACCACGCCCTTGGGCTGCTCCTGCTTGACGAAGGAGTAGACGCCGCCGAGGAGGAAGAGCCCGACCACGATCAGGATGGTGGAGAGGCTGTTCACAGCGCGCCCTTCGTGGAGGGGAGGATCCCGGCGGCGCGGGTGTCGTGCTCGCTGGCGTACCGCAGGGCCCGGGCGAGCGCCTTGAACTGGCATTCGACGATGTGGTGGGCGTTGCGGCCGTACGGGACGTGGACGTGCAGCGCGATCTGCGCCTGGGCGACGAAGGACTCCAGGATGTGCCGGGTCATCGTGGTGTCGTAGGTGCCGATCATCGGCGCCATGTTCTCGGGCTCGGTGTGCACCAGGTAGGGGCGCCCGGAGAGGTCGACGGTCACCTGGGCGAGGGACTCGTCGAGCGGGACGGTGCAGTTGCCGAAGCGGTAGATGCCGACCTTGTCGCCGAGGGCCTGCCGGAAGGCGGCGCCCAGGGCGAGGGCGGTGTCCTCGATGGTGTGGTGGGTGTCGATGTGCAGATCGCCCTCGGTCTTGACCGTGAGGTCGAAGAGCCCGTGCCGGCCGAGCTGGTCGAGCATGTGGTCGTAGAAGCCGACCCCGGTCGACACATCGGTCTTCCCGGTGCCGTCGAGATCGATCTCGACGACGACGGCGGTCTCCTTGGTGGTTCGTTCGACCCGCCCTACGCGGCTCATGTGCTCTGCTCCTTCTTCAACTCACGTACGGCGTCGAGGAACGCGTCGTTCTCGGCGGGGGTGCCCGCGGTGACCCGCAGCCATCCCGGGACGCCGTTGTCGCGGACGAGGACGCCCCGGTCCAGGATGCGCTGCCAGACCTCGTGCGCACCGCCCGGACCGTCGAACCGTCCGAACTGGACGAAGTTCGCGTCGGACTCGGTGACCTCGTAGCCGATGGCGCGCAGCTCGGCGACCAGGCGGTCCCGCTCGGTCTTGAGCTGCTCCACGTACCCGAGCAGGGTATCGGTGTGCTCCAGGGCGGCGAGCGCGGTGGCCTGGGTGACCGCGGAGAGGTGGTACGGCAGCCGGACCAGCTGGACCGCGTCGACCACGGCCGGGTCGGCGGCGAGATAGCCGAGCCGGAGCCCGGCGGCGCCGAAGGCCTTGGACATGGTCCGGGAGACGACCAGGTTCGGCCGCCCCTCGATCAGCGGCAGCAGGCTGGGGCGGTGGCTGAACTCGACGTACGCCTCGTCGACGACGACCAGCGACGGCCGGGCGGCCTGGGCCGCCTCGTAGAGCGCCAGTACGGTCTCCGCGTCGACGGCGGTGCCGGTGGGGTTGTTGGGGGAGGTGATGAAGACGATGTCGGGCCGGTGCTCGGTGATCGCCCGGACCGCGGCGGTGCGGTCGACGGTGAAGTCGTCGTTCCGGGGGCCGGAGATCCATCCGGTGCCGGTGCCCCGGGAGATCAGGGCGTGCATCGAGTAGGACGGTTCGAAGCCGATGGCGGTGCGGCCGGGGCCGCCGAAGGTCTGGAGGAGCTGCTGGATGACCTCGTTGGAGCCGTTGGCGGCCCAGACCTGTCCGGTGGTGACCGGGTGTCCGGAGGTACGGCTCAGATACGCGGCGAGCGCGGTACGCAGCTCGACGGCGTCCCGGTCGGGGTAGCGGTTGAGCGTCCTGGCGGCTTCCCGGACCCGCTCCGCGATCCGCTCGACCAGCGGTTCGGGCAGCGGGTACGGGTTCTCGTTGGTGTTGAGCTGGACCGGGACGTCGAGCTGCGGAGCGCCGTAGGGCGACTTGCCGCGCAGTTCGTCACGGATCGGCAGATCGTCGATCGCCGTACGGCGCGGGGTGCTGCGGTCGGTCACTGGCCCGGGACCTTCCAGTCGAAACGGGCCTTGAGGGCGGCACCGTGGGCGGGCAGGTCCTCGGCCTCGGCGAGGGTGACCACATGGTGGGTGACCTCGGCGAGCGCGTCGCGGCTGTAGTCGACGATGTGGACGCCGCGCAGGAAGGACTGCACGGAGAGGCCGGAGGAGTGGCAGGCGCAGCCGCCGGTGGGCAGGACGTGGTTGGAGCCGGCCGCGTAGTCGCCGAGGGAGACCGGGGACCAGGGGCCGACGAAGATCGCGCCCGCGTTCCGGACCCGGGCGGCGACGGCGGCGGCGTCGGCGGTCTGGATCTCCAGGTGCTCGGCGCCGTACGCGTCGACGACTCTCAGGCCCTCCTCGACGCCGTCGACCAGGACGATCGCGGACTGGCGGCCGCCGAGGGCGGGCACGATCCGCTCGTCGGCGTGCCGGGCAGCGGCGACCTGCGGCTTCAGCTCGCGCTCGACCGCGTCGGCCAGCTCCGGGGAGTCGGTGACCAGTACGGCGGCGGCCAGCGGATCGTGCTCGGCCTGGCTGATCAGATCGGCGGCGACGTGCACCGGGTCGGCGCTCGCGTCGGCGAGGACCGCGATCTCGGTCGGCCCGGCCTCGGTGTCGATGCCGATCCGGCCGGTGAAGTAGCGCTTGGCGGCGGCAACCCAGATATTGCCGGGGCCGGTGACCATATTGGCGGGGGCGCACTCGTCGGTGCCGTACGCGAACATGGCGACGGCCTGGGCGCCGCCCGCCGCGTACACCTCGTCGACGCCGAGCAGGGCGCAGGCGGCGAGGATGGTGGGGTGCGGCAGCCCGCCGTGGTCCTTCTGCGGCGGCGAGGCGAGGGCGATGGAACCGACCCCGGCCTCCTGCGCCGGAACCACGTTCATGATCACGGAGGAGGGGTAGACGGAGCGGCCGCCGGGCGCGTAGAGCCCGACCCGCTCGACGGGGATCCACTTCTCGGTGACGGTGCCGCCGGGGACGACCTGGGTGGTGTGGCCGGTACGGCGCTGGGCGCGGTGGACGATCCGGGCCCGGCGGACGGACTCCTCCAGGGCGGCCCGCACCGCGGGGTCGAGGGCCTCCAGCGCGGCGGTGAGGGCGGCCGCGGGCACCCGGACCCGGTCCAGGGTCACTCCGTCGAACCGCTCCGCGTAGTCGATCAGCGCCGCGGTGCCACGATGGCGTACGTCCTCGCAGATGGGCCGCACCTTCTCCAGGGCGGCTTCCACGTCGAACTCGGCACGGGGCAGCAGATCGCGCAGGGCGGCACCCTCGGGGAGGGCGTCACCGCGCAGGTCGATTCGGGAGATCACACCGACAATTCTCGCAGACCCGGAACCGGGGCCGTTTTCCGTATCACTGGCTGATACACATCCCACAGCACCCACGGGTGATCGTTGACCACTAGCGTTCACCCCGTCACTCAGCGGGAATAACGGCGGTACGCGCCCGGATACGGGATACGCGCGACGCCGTCGAGGAACGGGGGAAGCGCAGTGGCCGAGCCGTCGGTCGACGGTCCGCCGGACGGGCTGAGCCCGGCCGAGCTGCGGATGTGGAACGCCTTCAGAAACGGCAGCACCTTCGATCTCAGCGACCCCGATCCACTGCGGAACGATCCCTTCTCGCCCCATCCGTGGGGGCCGGAGCGGCACGTCCGCGCCGACATCGTTGCCCTGCTGCTGCTCGACGGCCCGCCGCCGCACCCCGGGCGGGTCGCCGCGCTCAAACTCCGCGGCGTCCAGATCACCGGGACGCTGAAGCTGGCGGGCGGGACCGTCGGCCCCTATGTGGAGCTGCACTCCTGCCGCTTCGACAGCGAGATCCTGATGCCGGAGGCGCATGTCACCACCCTGCGGATGGTGGCCTGCCTCATCCCCAAGCTGGAGGCCGCCCGGCTGCGTACCGAGGGCGATCTGCACCTGCCGCGCTGCCGGGTCGAGCACGGCATCCGGCTCACCGACGCCCAGATCGGCACGGACCTGCTGATCAACCAGATCCGGGTACGGCCGGACCGGCGCGGCCGGGCGATCACCGCGGACGGGCTCTCGGTCGCCCAGGACCTCCAGGCCGAGATGATCCAGACCTTCGGCGAGTTCAGCCTGCGCGGCGCGAAGATCGGCGTTTCGCTGAGCCTGCGCGGCAGCATGCTGCGGGCGGCGGCCGAGCGCCGGGCGCTGAACGCCCCGCAGCTCACCGTGGAGCGGACGCTCTATCTGACCGGGGCGTGGGTGAGCGCGGCGACCGGCGACCCGGGCGCCACCCCGCCGTACGGGGTGATCCACAGCGGCGCCCGGCGCGGCACCCGGCTCCAGCCCTTCGAGTGCCACGGCGGGGTCCGGCTCGACGACGGCCGGTTCGGGGACGCGATCGACCTGCACCGGGCCCGGCTGGTGATGAACACCGGCGAGGAGCTGTCGCTGCGCCGGATAGTCACCCCGGAGCTGCGGTTCAACGCCGAGCGGCTGGAGGAGGGCCGGGTGGTCCTCAACGGCGCCAAGGTGGTCACCCTGGTCGACCTGGCGGCGAGCTGGCCGGGCCCCGGCGGTCTGGCGATGGGCGGTTTCGTCTACGAGAACCTGGTGCCGATCGACGCGTTCCCGCTGGCCAGACGGCTGGAGTGGGTGGAGTCGGCGACCCCGGAGTACTCGCCGGAGCCGTACGAGCGGCTGGCGACCGTACTGCGCAACAGCGGCGAGGACGCGGACGCCCGGGAGGTCCTGCTGGCCAAGCAGCGGCGGCGCCGGGAGACGCTGCCGCTGGCCGGGAAGATCTGGGGGCATATCCAGGACCTGACCGTGGCCTACGGCTACCGGCCGGGGCGGGCCGCGCTCTGGATGGCCGTGCTGTGGGCGGCGGGCGCGCTGGCCTTCGCGCAGGCCCGGCCCGAGCCGTTCAAACCGGGCGAGCATCCGGAGTTCAATGCCCCGCTGTACGCGCTGGACCTGCTGGTCCCGGTGATCAACCTCGGCCAGGAAGGGTACTGGCGGCTGGAGGGCCACTGGCAGTGGACGGCGGCCTGCCTGATCCTGCTGGGCTGGATCCTGGCGACGACGGTCGCGGCGGGCGCGACCCGGCTGCTGAGCCGGGGCTGACCCGGGGCCGGCCCGCGGGGCGGCCGGACGGCCGGAGTGCGGGCCCGGTCTCGGGGCGCGGGCCCGGCTCCGGGGGCGCGGCCGCCGCGGGGTGCGGGCGGTCTCCGGGGCGCGGCCGCCCGCGGCGTGGGCAGGCTCCGCGGGTGCGTGGGCGGGCTCCCCGGGATACCGCATTCTTTACGCTCTTTACGGTCTCTTGCCTTACCACGGCACAACCTTCAGGCCGCCACCAAAACTTCACACCGTTCCGCTGGCAAAGTACCGACCCGGGTTTTTCAATGGTCGACACCATGGCACTGCTCCGCGCCCTGCTGCGCACTGCACGCGTGATTCGCCACAGCCCGCGGCTCTCGGACGGTCTGCCGCCCGACGAAGCGGTACTGCTCGACGTCCCCGACGCCCGTACGGCCCCCTCCCTGGTGGCCGCCGCGGACGGCGACTGGGAGCCGGCCGCGAAGCTGCTGGCGACCACCCGCGCGGAGGCCGACTGGGAGAGCCGCGACCTCCAGGTGGCCCGGCTCGCGGCCTTCGCGTACGCGCGGGACGACTGGCTCGTGCACTGGCTGGCCGAAACGCCCCGCGATCCCGATGCCCTGGTCGTCAAGGCCGAGCTGGAGATACGCCGGGCCTGGGACTCCCCCGCCCGCCGCGAACGGCTCCGGGAGATGGGGCCGCTGATCGACGCGGCCGCCGACAGCGCGCCCGGCGACCCGGTCCCCTGGCGGATCGCCCTCGACCACGCCCGCGGCAGCCATGCCACGCACGGCGCCTTCGAGTCCCTCTGGGAGCAGGCGATACGCCGCTCCTCCCACCACTACGGCTGCCATGTCGCGGCCCTGCGCTATCTCTCCGCCCAGTGGTACGGCTCCCACCGCGAGTGCTTCGACTTCGCCGAGCAGGCCGCGGCCGACGCCCTGCCCGGCTCGCTCATCAAGGCGCTGCCGGTGCGGGCCGCGTTCGCCCAGCTCCTCGGCGGCGGCTACAGCTCGGTGCACGCCGAGCGCATCGACCGGGCCGCCGATCTCGCGGTCGAACTCTCCGCGGGCCATCCGCCCGCCGATCCGGGACCCGCCGAGGTACGGAATCTGACCGTCTCCGTGCTGCTGCGCCGGGGCCGCTGGGAGTCCGCGCTGGAGCAGTTCCGGCTGATCGGCCCGTACGCGACCTCGTTCCCGTGGACGTACTTTTCCGACGATCCGCTGGGCCGGTTCCTCAAGGCCCGGGAGGGTGTACGGCACCGGCTGGCCTCGGCGATGCCGCTGCGCGCGGCACCCGGGTGGGCCCGGACCGGCCGGGACCGGCCCGCCGCCCATTAGTCTTGTCCGACGTGACCATCGCACGACTGCCGCTCTTCCCGCTGAACTCGGTGCTGTTCCCGGGGCTCGTCCTGCCCCTGAACGTCTTCGAGGAGCGTTATCGCGCCATGATGCGCGAGCTGCTGAAGACGGACGAGTCCCTGCCGAGGCGCTTCGCCGTCGTCGCCATCCGCGACGGCCACGAAGTGGCCCCCTCCGAACCCGGTATGCCCGATCCCACCGGCCGGCCCGAACGCGGCCCGGCGGCGGGCTTCGGAGCCGAACCGCTCAAGTCGTTCCACCGCATGGGCTGCATCGCCGACGCGGCGACCATCCGGGAGCGCGAGGACGGCAGCTTCGAGGTGCTCGCCACCGGTACGACCCGGATCAGGCTGCTCTCCGTCGATACCGACGGCCCCTTCCTCACCGCCGAGGTGGAGGAGGTGCCCGAAGTTACCGGCGACGACGCGGGAGCGCTCGCCGAAGGCGTCCTGCGGGCCTTCCGCGCCTATCAGAAGAGGCTGGCGGGAGCCCGGGAGCGGACCCTGACGGCGCCCCCGGACCTGCCGGACGAGCCGTCCGTGGTCTCCTTCCTGGTCGCGGCCGCGGCCGTGCTGGACACCCCGGCGAAGCAGCGGCTGCTGGAGGCACCCGATGTGGCGACCCGGCTCCGGGACGAGCTGACGATGCTGCGGAGCGAGACCGCCGTCATCCGGCACCTTCCCTCGGTACCCGCCGTCGATCTGACCCGGGCGCCGACCAGCCTCAACTGACCCCGGGCGGTACGCCCCCGCCCGGCCGCGGGCGGGCCGGGCCGTACCGCCCGTACCGCCCCGACCGACGGGCCGCGCCGCGCCCGCGGCCGGCCGTACAAGGAGAGCGTGCTCCGTGGCGAAGAAGAACGGCAGGAAGCAGCAGAAGGCGGCCGGCGGGACGCCCGCGACGGTCGCCCTGACGGCCGCGGGCACGGCCTACACCGTGCACGCCTACGACCACGACCCCTCCTCGCCGTCCTACGGCGAGGAGGCGGCCGAGGCGCTCGGGGTCTCACCGGACCGGGTCTTCAAGACCCTGGTCGCGGATGTCGACGGCGAACTGACCGTGGCCGTCGTCCCGGTCGCGGGCCAGCTCGACCTCAAGGCGCTCGCCTCCGCGGTCGGCGGCAAGCGGGCGGCGATGGCCGATCCGGCGGCCGCCGAGCGCACCACGGGCTATGTCCGGGGCGGGATCTCCCCGCTGGGGCAGCGGAAGCGGCTGCGGACCGTCATCGACGCCTCGGCCGGGACGCACACCACGATCTGTGTCTCGGCGGGCCGCCGCGGGCTGGAGGTGGAGCTCGCCCCGGGCGATCTGGCGGAGCTGACGGGAGCGGTGCTCGCGCCGATCGGGCGGGCGTAGGGGCTCGCGCCCCGGGGTGTACGGAGGACCTCCCGCGCCGACCGGTGGTGCGCGGGGGCTCGACGGGGACGGCGTCCTCGGCTACGACCGAAGGGGACGCCCCCGGGCGTCCCCGACGTGTTCGTGCGTCGCGCGATTCCGTGCCGTTGCCGCGAAGGAGCCCCGCCGTGTCCAAACGCACCCGCAAACGCAAATGGCGCACCCGTAAGGCCAACCACGGCCGCCGCCCCGCATAACACCGGTGCCGTGCACCCCCGGGCCGGGGGTGCACGGCACCCGTATGTCCCGCGCCCGGCGCCGGGGCGGTGTCACACACACCCGGCCGGGCCGCCCGGGACGGCGTCCCCGCCGGAGAAGCACAGGGCGGTCCGGAGCGACGCCCGACGCGGCACCCGGCGCCGGTCCGGCACCACCGGAAACCTCAGCGTCCCTCCGCCGCGGCAGCGGGCACTGCGGGGGCGCCGCGCCGTCTGTCACAGCGGAGCGACCTCCGGAACTCGGCGGAAAAGCGGACCGCGGGCGGCGGGTCAGCGGGTGACCGGGCCCCACGGGTCCTGCGCGGGGTGGTCGTCCGTGGCGGGTTCGCGGTCGCCGAAGAGGGAGGTGAGGCCGAGGTGGACGACCATGGCCGCGAGGGGCCAGGTCAGCAGGACACCGTACGCCCGCATCTTCAGCGGCGCGTCGAACGTCACGCCCGCGCCGACCTCCCGCGCGTGCGCCGCCACATCGGTGGCCGGGCCGAGCCAGATACCGAGCCGCCAGGCCAGCACCGCGCCGAGCAGTCCGCCCGCGGCGAGCCCGAGGACCAGCAGGACACCGCCGCGGCGGCGGAGGAAGAAGACCCCGGCCGCGCTGACCGCGCCGAAGGCCAGGCCCAGCAGTGCGAAGGTGCCGTCCGCGCCGATCGCGGCCTCGCCCTCGGTGTCCTGGAGGAAGACGGCCTTGCCGTCGGAGATCAGCGGGACCCGGGGGGCCAGCCAGAGCCACAGCAGCCCGAGCGCGATTCCCAGGACCGCGACCGCGGCGGTCACCAGTGCCGCGTCGCGCAGATCCGCCCGGCGCTCGGCCGCGCGCGCGGCACGCTCCTCCTGCGAGGGGGGCGCGAAGCCGGGCCAGGGGGCGGGCGCGGGCGGCTGCCCGTGCTCCGGTGCACGCCAGGGATTGTCCCCCGGCTCGTGCCCCGAACTCTGCCCCGGCTCATGGCCCGGTTCCTGGTGCGGCGGTGTCAGCGGTGCGGTCACCGTGCCATCGTGCCAGGCATGCGCCGAGCGCGCCTCACCGGACCGCCGCGCGACGATACGCCCAGGTCGCGACGGTCAGCGAGAGCACGCCGACCACGGCACAGACCCCCAGGTGAAGGGCGACTCCGGCCCAGTCGGGCCGGGAGTCGAAGGTACGCGCGAGAGCCTCGACACCGTAGGTGGAGGGCATCAGCTCGCGGAGGTACGCGATCGGCTCGGGCAGCCGGGCCGCGGGCAGTACACCCAGCAGCAGCGCGGCGGACATACCGAGCTGGCCGAGGAGGGTGGCGAGTTCGGGGCGGGGGGCGAGCAGGCCGAGGGCCGCGCCGAGCCCGGCGAGCGCCGCGCCGCAGAGCGGAACGACGGCCACCAGGATCCAGAGATGGGTCATCGGCAGACCGAAGAGCAGACTGCCGGTGACGGCCGTGACGATCGTCCCGGGCACGGTGAAGGAGGCGTACGCCCCGGCCGCGCCGAGGACCACGGCGGCGGGCGGCACGGGCAGCGTGGCGTAGTGGTCGAGTCCGCCGCTGCCGCGGAGCTGGCCGAAGTACTGGGCGAGGAGGTTGAGCGCAACGAACGCGACGACCAGGACGGAGGAGCCGGCCACCACGGCCCGGGCTTCGGCGCCGCCGTCGACGACGCCGCGCATCAGGACCATGATCCCGACGGACTGGAAGGTCGCCACGAAGAGCAGGGGGATCCGGGCCACCCGGGCCCGGGACAGCTGGGCCCGGTAGACCGCCGCCAGCGAGGGCAGCAGCCGGGCCCTGGGGGCCAGCGGGGCCGGGGCCGCCACCGCGTCCACGGCCCGCCCCTGCTCCTTCTTCTCCGTCGTCCGGATCCGTTCGGACACCGTCTGTACGGGCACGATGCTCACGCCTTGACCAGCCCCTTCGTCGCGTTCCCCCCGAGCGCCAAGTACACGTCCTCCAGGCTGGGCGTCGCGAGCGAGAAGTCGTCGAGCGCCGCGAAGGCCGCGCCGCCCGTGACGGCCGCGACGGCGGCGCGCGCCTCGTCGGGTGCCAGCCTGAGCACCCAGCGGCGGCCGGACTCCTGCGCGGAGGCGCGCAGCGCGGCGACCTCCGGGACGTCCAGCGGTGCCCGCTCCCGCCACACCAGCTCCACCCGTACCTCGCCCGCGATCCGTTCCTTGAGCCCGCCGGGGGTGTCGCAGGCGATGACCCGCCCGCGGTCCAGCACGGCGACCCGGTCGAGGACGGTCTCCGCCTCGATGACGTTGTGGGTGACGAGGACGACGGTGGTGCCCTGCTCGGCCCGGCGGCGGTCCACGGCGGACCATACGGCGCGGCGGGCGACCGGGTCCATACCGGTGGTGGGTTCGTCCAGGACGAGCAGCGGGCGCTCGCCGACGAGCGCGGCGGCGACACAGGCGAGCCGGCGTTCCCCGCCGGAGAGCTTCTTGAGGGCGCGGCCCGCGAGCGGGGTCAGCCCCAGCTCCTCCAGGACCGCGTCGCGCTCGGCCCGGGCCTCGCGGACGCCGAGGCCGCGCAGCCGGCCGGTGGTCTCGGCGGCGAGTCCCACGGTCAGTTCGTCGAGCGCGGTGGACTCCTGGCCGAGGTAGCCGATGAGCCGGGCGGCGCGTTCGGGGTGGCGTACGAGATCGTGGCCGAGGACCTCGACGGCGCCCGCGTCGGGGCGCATCAGACCGGTCAACTGGCGGACGAGGGTGGACTTCCCGGCGCCGTTGGGCCCGAGCAGTCCGAAGATCTCACCGCCGTGCACCTCCAGGCTGATGCCGTCGGTGGCCCGGACCTCGGGGGTGGCGGGTACTCCCCGGCGGGCGCGCACGGCAGGGTACGTCTTCACCAGTCGCCGCACCACGCACACCGTACTCACGAGGTACGAGAGTACGGGGTCCCCGGACCGCCGCCGTGCCCGGGTGCCCCGTGCCGGAGCGCGGCCCCGGGCGGCTATTCGCCCGCCGGGGCGTGTTCGGCGGCGGTGCGGACGTCGATCTCGCGCCAGAAGCCCGCGCGGATGGCATAGCGGTCGTGCTCGTCGATCTGGTCGTCCTTGTGCGCCAGCAGTCCGAAGCGGGCCGCGTACCGCAGCAGCTCCCCGTCGATACGGTGCGGAATCCGGGGGTACATGGTGGACAGCTTGGACACATGGCCGTTCTCGGGGAGCCGGTCCATCCAGCGGCGGGCGAAGACCTGGCCGACTTCGAAGGGGTCGCCGCCGACGGTGGTGATGTCCTCCTCCCGGTCGGCCCACCGCTGTTCCGCGCTGGTCAGCTGGGCCAGGGTGGGCAGGGACGCGGTCTCGGGCGGTTCGCCGAGGGCGCCCGCCCGGTCGATCCAGCCCCGGTCGGAGGACCAGCGGAGGGTCGCGGTGGCGGGCGGCTGGGGCAGCTGGGTGCCGGGGGCCCGCAGGGCGGCCAGGTCCTTGGGGGTGGGTACCCCCTTGGCGGCCGGGGCCACCGGCTGTTCCCCGTCGGCCACCGGGACCACGGGGGGTGTCCGCTCCCCGTCGGCGCCCGCTCCGGCGCCGGCCGCCTCCGCCGCGGCCCGCTCCTGGGCGGCGGCGATCGCGGCCTCGGGCAGCGGTGCGGAGAGGATGGCGGCGATCTCGGGGCGGGGTGCGGGCGGCGGGGCGCCGAGTCCGCCGAGGTCCCTGGCCCGGACCGCCCGGGTGATCCAGGAACGGTCCAGCACCCGGCGTTCGTCGGCCTCGGCGACCAGGTCCTCGGACTGGTTGTAGTCGCCGTCGGCGGCCTGGACGGCCCAGAGGTGGACGGCGACCCCGTGCTCCTTGGCGGACATCAGTCCGGGCAGCAGATCCCCGTCGCCGGTGACCAGGACGATATCGGAGCAGGCATGGTTTCTGGCCAGCTCGGTCAGCTCCGCGTGCATCGCGGCGTCGACGCCCTTCTGGGCCCAGCGGCCGTCGCTGCTGCGGGTCAGGGCGCCCAGCCGGACCGTGACCCGGGGCATCACGCGCAGCCGCCGGTGTTCGGGCTGGGGCACCCGGTCGGGGGCGCCGTCGAACCAGTAGATACGGAGCAGGGGCCGCTCGGTGTCGCTCTCGGCGAGTTCCCGCAGGCCCTGGACGAGGGCGGGGTGGTCGACGGCGATCCGGGAGCGGGCCGGTTCCCCGGCGAGCAGGCTAGCCGCCGCCCCCAGCAGATATCCGGCGTCCACCAGGACAACACAGCGGTCCACGCGCTCCACCCTCTTTCGGCTCACCCCGGGACCGGCCCGGGGTCGCGCCCCGGGCTTGCACCGAGTCTGCCCGACGTGATCGGCGTTGACGGCCGGAACTCGATCTTCGGCGTGGCGGAAACCCGGGTGCGCCCCGGTGGAAACCCTGAAGGAGGCCCCGGTTCACACCTTTGACAAGGCACCTTTACCCACCGCAATGATCCAAAATGCGGCGTATCTGCCCATATGTGAGTCTGGTCGCGGTCCCAGACAGGCCCCTTGCCACGAGTTCCCCTTGATGTGGAGGCATTCCCATGGCCAAGAACAAGAACCGCAAGGATCGTCAGCAGAACCGTTCTTCGCAGCCGGAGCAGGCGCAGGAGCAGGCGAAGTCCACCGCGTACGAAGCCCAGAACAGGCCGCAGACGCAGGCCCAGGGCAGTCCGGCGGATGTGGCCCGCAAGCACCAGAGGCGTTTCGGCCACAACTGACCGGCCGCAACTGACCGGTCCCGTCCGGCACCGGCTCTTCCGGCACCGACCCGTCCGTCAGGGACGTGAACCGTGCGGACGGTGCGGAACGGAGTGAGGGGCGCACCCGTGACAACGGGTGCGCCCCTCACTGCCGCGGGCCGCGGCCGGGCCCGGCGACGGCCGTCAGCCCGCCAGGCAGGACGGTCCGAGCAGGACCTTCAGATCGCCGAAGAGCGCCGGATCGGGCTGGACCCGGTGCCGGTCGAGCCGGAGGAGCGTGGTGCTCCGCGGCCCCTGGAGCTTGATCCGCACCTCGGTGTTGCCCCGGTGGTGGCTGAGGATCTCCCCCAGCCTGGTGACCATCGGCGGGGTGACCTTCACGGTCGGAATGGTGACGATCACCGGCGCGTTGGTCCCGGCCGAGGAGAGGTCGGGGACCATCAGCTCCATCGCGACCAGCCGGGGCACGTCCTCCCGCTTGTCCAGGCGTCCCTTGACGAAGACGACGGTGTCCTCGACCAGCTGGGTGGAGACCAGCTGGTAGGTGGCGGGGAAGAACATGCACTCCAGGGAGCCGGCCAGATCCTCGACGGTGGCGATGGCCCAGGCATTGCCCTGCTTGGTCATCTTCCGCTGGAGGCCGGAGATGATGCCGCCGATGGTGACGACCGCGCCGTCGGCGTGCTCCCCGCCGGTGAGCTGGGAGATCGCCGCGTCCGACTTGTCGGACAGGACGTGCTCGATACCGAAGAGCGGGTGGTCGGAGACATAGAGGCCGAGCATCTCGCGCTCCTGGGCGAGGAGATACGCCTTCTCCCACTCGACGTCGGAGAACTCCACATCGAGACCGAAGCCGGGCTCGTCGCTGTCCTCGTCGCCCATGCCGCCGAAGAGGTCGAACTGCCCCTCGGCCTCCTTGCGCTTGACCGCGACCACATTGTCGATCATGGGTTCGTGGTGGGCGACCAGGCTCTTGCGGGTGTGGCCCATCTCGTCGAAGGCGCCGGCCTTGATCAGCGACTCCACGGTCCGCTTGTTGCAGACGACGGCCTCGACCTTGTCCAGGAAGTCGGGGAAGGATCCGTACTTCCCCTTGGACTTGCGGCAGCGGATGATCGAGTCGACCACGTTGGTGCCGACGTTCCGGACGGCGGAGAGACCGAAGAGGATGACGTCGTCGCCCTGGGCGGCGAAGTTCGACTGGGACTCGTTGACATTGGGCGGCAGGACCTTGATGCCCATCCGGCGGCACTCGTTGAGATAGACCGCCGACTTGTCCTTGTCGTCCTTGACCGAGGTCAGCAGCGCCGCCATGTACTCGGCGGGGTAGTTCGCCTTGAGATAGGCGGTCCAGTAGGTGACCAGGCCGTACGCGGAGGAGTGGGCCTTGTTGAAGGCGTATCCGGCGAAGGGGACCAGCACGTCCCAGAGCGCCTGGACGGCCTCGTCCGAATAGTTGTTCTTCCGGGCACCGGCCTGGAAGATCGTGAAGTTCTTCGCCAGTTCCTCGGGCTTCTTCTTGCCCATCACCCGGCGGAGGATGTCGGCCTCGCCGAGCGAGTAGCCCGCGATGATCTGGGCGGCCTTCTGCACCTGCTCCTGGTAGACGATCAGGCCGTGGGTGAGGTCGAGGACCTCCCGGAGCGGTTCCTCCAGCTCCGGGTGGATGGGGGTGATCTCCTGCTGCTTGTTCTTCCGCAGCGCGTAGTTGGTGTGGGAGTTCATGCCCATCGGGCCCGGCCGGTAGAGGGCCGAGACGGCGGAGATGTCCTCGAAGTTGTCGGGCTTCATCAGCCGCAGCAGGGACCGCATCGGCCCGCCGTCGAACTGGAAGACGCCGAGCGTGTCACCGCGGCAGAGCAGTTCGTACGTCGTCGGGTCGTCCAGCGGGACGGAGAGCATGTCCAGCTCGACGCCCTTGTTCGCCTTCACCATCTTGACGGCGTCGTCCATGATGGTGAGGTTCCGCAGGCCGAGGAAGTCCATCTTCAGCAGGCCCAGCGACTCGCACTGCGGGTAGTCCCACTGGGTGATGGTGACACCGTCGGTGTGCCGGACCCAGACCGGGGCGTGGTCCACGATCGGCTCGCTGGACATGATCACGCCGGCCGCGTGCACACCCATCTGCCGGACCAGGCCCTCGACACCCCGGGCGGTGTCGATGACCTTCTTCACATCCGGCTCGTTCTCGTACATCCCGCGGATCTCGGCGGCCTCGCCGTAGCGGGGGTGCGAGGGGTCGGTGATGCCGGAGAGCTCGATGCCCTTGCCCAGGACATCGGCGGGCATGGCCTTGGTGAGCCGGTCGCCCATCGCGTACGGATAGCCGAGGACCCGGGCGGAGTCCTTGATGGCGTTCTTGGCCTTGATCTTGCCGTAGGTGCCGATCATGGCGACCTTGTCGGCGCCGTACTTCTCGGTCACGTACCGGATGACCTCGACGCGCCGGCGCTCGTCGAAGTCGATGTCGACATCGGGCATCGAGATGCGCTCGGGGTTGAGGAAGCGCTCGAAGATCAGTCCGTGCTCGATGGGGTCGAGGTCGGTGATCCCCATCGCGTACGCCACGATCGAGCCGGCCGCGGAGCCACGGCCCGGGCCCACCGCGATGCCGTTGCGCTTGGCCCACATGATGAAGTCGGCGACGACGAGGAAGTATCCCGGGAACCCCATGTCGATGATGACCGACATCTCGTACTCCGCCTGGCGGGCCCGGTCGTCCGGGACCCCGCCGGGGAAGCGGCGCTCCATCCCGGTGCGGACCTCGGCCTGGAACCAGGTGACCTCGGTGTACCCCTCGGGGATGTCGAACTTCGGCATCAGGTTCCGGGCCTGGAACATCCCGGTGGTGTCGACCTGCTCGGCGACCAGCAGCGTATTGCGGCAGCCCTCCTGCCAGGCGTCCGACGAGTCGACCGCGTACATCTCGTCGGTCGACTTCAGGTAGTAGCCGGAGCCGTCGAACCGGAACCGGTCCGGGTCGGAGAGGTTCTTGCCGGTCTGGATGCAGAGCAGGGCGTCGTGGGCGGTGGCCTCGTGGGAGTACGTGTAGTGGGAGTCGTTGGTGACCAGCGGGGGGATCCCGAGCTTCTTGCCGATCACCAGCAGCCCGTCCCGGACCCGCCGCTCGATCTCGATCCCGTGGTCCATCAGCTCCAGGAAGTACCGGTCCTTGCCGAAGATGTCCTGGTAGTCGGAGGCCGCCTGGAGCGCCTCCTTCTCCTGCCCCAGCCGCAGCCGGGTCTGGAGCTCGCCCGAGGGGCAGCCGGTGGAGGCGATCAGCCCCTCGGACCACTGGGCGATGGTCTCCTTGTCCATCCGGGGCCACTTCTGGAGCCAGCCCTCGGCATAGGCGTCCGAGGAGAGCCGGAAGAGATTGTGCAGACCGGTGCTGTTCGCCGCCCAGATGGTCTTGTGGGTGTAACCGCCCGAACCGGAGACGTCGTCCCGCTTCTGGTGCGGCTGCCCCCACTGGATCTTGCGCTTGTTCCGCCGGGACTCCGGGGCGACGTACGCCTCGATGCCGATGATCGGCGTCACGCCCGCCTTCACCGCCGTGTGGAAGAAGTCGTACGCCCCGTGCAGATTCCCGTGGTCGGTCATCGCGATATGGGTCATGCCCATCTCGTTGCACGCGGCGAACATGTCCTTCAGCCGTGCCGCACCGTCCAGCAGCGAGTACTGCGTGTGTACGTGCAGATGCGTGAAGGGCGGCTTCGTCACGGCGGGGGCCTCCAGAGAACGGCGGGGCGGGGGGACGGCGGAGTGTCTAGGGGGACAGCGTCGAAGTCTACGGCTCCCCGCCGACAGCCGCGGGCGGTGGCGGACACCCGCCACGGCACCCCCACGGCACCTCCACGGCCCCCGGGGCGGGCACCTCCGGGAGCCGCCGGGCGTTGGAGGGGAGGAGGACCGTTCTCCTCCCGGCCCCGCCGGGATTTCCCGTTCCACCCCTTCGCAGGAGGCGCACCGCAATGCCCGTTCCGCACCCCGCCGATCCCACGGCCCGCGAGCGCGGCGAGGAGATCCTCGCCGTCTTCGGTACGGCCTTCGGCGAGCTCCTGGCCGCCGATCCGGCCGCCTTCCGGGTCAAGTTCCGGAAGATGGCGGCCTCGGCCTTCGCCTTCTACCGGGGTACGGCCGCCCTCTTCTACCACGACCTGGAGCGGGAGCACGCCGGCCGGGGCGACGGGGCGTTCGCCGACGGGCCGTATCTGGACGAGCGGACCAGCCGGGTGTGGATCCACGGCGATCTCCACGCGGAGAACTTCGGCACCTATATGGACTCCACCGGCCGGCTCATCTTCAACGTCAACGACTTCGACGAGGCCTATGTCGGACCGTTCACCTGGGATCTGAAGCGGCTCGCCGCCTCCCTGGCGCTGACCGGCTACACCAAGGCCCTCTCCGACCGGCAGATCACCGAGCTGGTGCAGATCTTCGCCGCCGCCTACCGGGAGCGGATCAGCGCCCTGGCCACCGGGGCGCGCGGCGCCGAGGTGCCGCCGTTCACCCTGGACACCGCGGAGGGTCCGCTGCTGGACGCGCTCCGTGACGCCCGGTCGCTGACCCGTTTCTCGCTGCTCGACTCCATGACCGAGATCCGCGACTACGAGCGGCGCTTCGCGCCCGGCGGCGGCTCCGTCGAGCTGGACGCGGCCACCCGCTACAAGGTGCTGGCCGCCTTCGACGGCTATCTGGAGACACTGCCCGAGTCCAGCCTGGCCCGGCCCGACTCGTACCGGGTGAAGGACGTCGTGGGGCGGCGCGGCATCGGTATCGGCTCCGCCGGGCTGCCCTCGTACAACATCCTGCTGGAGGGCAACAGCGACGCCTTGGAGAACGATGTCGTCATCTATATGAAGCAGGCGCAGACCCCGGCCGTCTCCCGGCACATCACGGACCCGGCCGTGCGGGGCTACTTCCACCACGAGGGCCACCGTACGGTGATCTCGCAGCGCGCCCTCCAGGACCATGCCGACCCCTGGCTGGGCTGGACCGAGCTGGACGGCGCCGGACAGCTCGTCGCGGAGGTCTCCCCGTACGCGGTCGACCTGGACTGGTCCGATCTCGACGATCCGGCGCAGATCGCGGCGGTCGTCGCCGACCTCGGCCGGGCCACCGCCACCATGCACTCCGCCGCGGACGAGGAGAGCGGCCACTCGTTGGTGCCGTTCTCCACCGAGCGCGCCATCGACGCGGCGATCGCGGCCGACGAGGAGGGCTTCGCCAAGCTGCTGACCGACTTCGCCCACTCCTACGGGAGCCGGGCCCGGCAGGACCACCAGATCTTCGTCGACCTCTTCAGGAACGGCCGGATACCGGGCCTCTGACCTGCCCCGCGGGGCCTCCGGCCCGCGGTGGGCCGGGGTCCTGCGGGCAGCCGGACCTTTAAGCCGTCTTTCACATGGGCATGGCACACTCACAGACGATGGACTTTTCCGGGAAGCGGCTTCGGATGCTGCGGGCGGCGATCTTCACGGCAGTGGTCGTGACGCTGTCCGCGGCTTCGCACGTGCTGCTCTCCGCGGCCCCGCTGCCGTGGTTCACGGTGGCCGCGCTCGCCGCGGGCGTCTTCGCCGTCGCCTACGCCCTCTCGGGCCGTGAGCGCGGCTTCCGGGCCATCGCCGGGGTGCTGGTACCGCTGGAGCTGGCCGCCGACACCGTGTTCAACGGCAGCCAGAACGCCTGTTACGGCCCCGGCGGAGGTCCGGTCACCGGCTCCCTGCGGGCGCTCGGGCTGGATGTGCTCTGCGGCGGCCCGGTCGGCACCGGACTGCCCGGGATGACCGGCGCCGGTGCGGGCACCACCGGCGTGCTGGGGTCCCCCGGCCCGGCCACCCCCTGGCTGCTGCTCGCCGTACATATCGCGGTCGGCCTGCTGGCCTCGCTCTGGCTCTGGCAGGGCGAGGCGGCCGTCGCGAGCCTGCTGCGGACCGTGGAGGCGTACGCCTTCCGTCCCCTGCTGCTGGCCGTCGCCGCCGTGGTCGCCGCGGTCCGCCCCGCCCGCCGGGCCCCGCGGCCCGCGCCGCGCCGGACCGCCTTCCGCACCCTGCTGCTGGTGCACGCCCTCGGGCGGCGGGGTCCCCCGCGTCCCGCGGCGTCCCTCGCGCTCGCCGCGTAGCAGCCCGGTAACCCTCCGCGTCCCCGCCCGGCCCCGTCCGGCGGTTCCGGCGCGCCGTCCGGATGCCGCGCCCCGCGCGGGCACGCCCCCGGACGCCTCCGTGCCCCGGCGCGCGACCGCACGCCCGGCGCGAACGTCCACCCCCTTTTTCTTTCTTTTCCCTCTTCCCCACCGGCTTCCGTATCCACCTCCACGGATACGTCCCCATACGGAGTGAATGCAGCATGAGCACACGGAACAGCAAGGCGAACAAGGCCGCGGCCCGCGAGCGGATCCGGCTGGAGCGCGAGGCGCAGGCCAAGAAGGAGCGGGCGCGCCGCCAGCTGATCGTCGCCGGTTCCACCGTCGCGGTCCTCGCCCTGGCCGGCGGTATCGGCTACGCGGTGATGCAGGCCAACGAGCCGGACACCTGGGAAGCCGCCAAGGACGCCAAGACGGTCAGCGCGCCGAAGAACACCACCGGCACCAACGGCACGACCGTCGTGATCGGCAAGCCGGAGGCGAAGAAGACGCTGGAGGTCTACGAGGACTCCCGCTGCCCGGCCTGTGCCTCCTTCGAGCAGGCCGTCGGCGAGACGATGAAGCAGGACGTCGCCGCGGGCAAGTACAAGGTCCAGTACGTGGGCGCCACCTTCCTCGACAACGCGACCCGGGGCGAGGGCTCGAAGAACGCGCTGAGCGCGCTGGGCGCGGCGCTGAACGTCAGCCCCGAGGCGTTCACCGACTTCAAGGCCGCCCTGTACTCGAAGCAGTTCTTCCCCACCGAGAGCAAGGACGACTTCGCGAAGGACTCCTATCTGCTGAAGGTCGCGGACTCGGTCCCGGCCCTGAAGAACAACACGGCGTTCGAGAAGGACGTCAAGGACGGCACCTTCGACGCCTGGGCGATGAAGATGTCGGACAAGTTCGACAAGAGCGGCGTCAAGGGCACGCCGACGCTGAAGATGGACGGCAAGAAGATCACCGGGGAAGGCTCCGACAGTGCCCCCTCGAACGCCGCCGAGTACCGCAAGGCGGTCGACAAGGCGCTGACCGCCGGCGCCACGAGCTGACGGCACCGCCGGTCGACGGCCAACGGCAGCGGCACCGCGGGCGGCCCCGGGAACCACACGTTCCCGGGGCCGCCCGCGTTTCCGGAGCGGCCGGGGTTTCCGCCTCTGGCCGAAACGACCCGCTCCGGGCCGGAACCGTACCCCTGATTGTCCGGAAACGGTCCGGAAACCACCCCTGCCCCGCAACGACACGCCACAGCGCGGAAACAGGGGCTCCCCCCGGGGCTACTTACCGGTAATCTGACGCGCCGTGACCAGTCGAATTCCGTCAACTCCCAGCCGCCGCACGGTCGTCAGAGCCGCCGCGGCCACCGCCGCCGTACCGGTGGCCCTCTCTGCCGTCTCCCCCGCCGTCGCCGCCGGGGTCCCGGCCCGCTCCGCGGCCGCCGTCTTCCGGCACGGCGTCGCCTCCGGCGACCCGCTGCCCGACGGCGTACTGCTCTGGACCCGGGTGACCCCCACCGACGACGCCGTCCCCGGCTCGGGCCTCGGCCCCGACACCCTCGTCGGCTGGGAGGTGGCCGAGGACCGGGAGTTCACCCGGCTCGCCGCCCGCGGCGACACCACCGCGGCCGCCGGCACCGACCACACCGTGAAGGCCGATGTCCGCGGTCTCCGCCCGGGCACCGCCTACTGGTTCCGGTTCACCGCCGCGGGCGCCGTCTCACCGGCCGGCCGCACCCGCACCGCCCCGGCCGCCGACGCCCCGGCCGACCGGCTCCGGCTCGGCGTGGTGTCCTGCGCCAACTGGGAGTCCGGCTATTTCTCGGCGTACCGCCATCTCGCCGCCCGTACCGATCTGGACGCCGTCCTCCACCTCGGCGACTACCTCTACGAGTACGGCACCGGCACCTACCCGAAGCCGGCCGGGACGGTCCGCCGCCATGTGCCCGAGCACGAGATCGTCGCCCTCGCCGACTACCGGCTGCGGCACGCCACCTACAAGACCGACCCCGACCTCCAGGCACTGCACGCGGCCCACCCCGTGATCGCCATATGGGACGACCACGAGATCGCCAACGACGCCTGGTCGGGCGGCGCGGAGAACCACACCCCGGGCACCGAGGGCGATTTCGCGGTCCGGGCGGCCGCCGCCCGGCAGGCGTACTTCGAGTGGATGCCGGTCCGCGCCTCCACCGAGGGCACCGTCTACCGCAGGCTCCGCTTCGGCAGGCTCGCCGATCTGCACCTGCTCGACCTGCGCTCCTTCCGCTCGCAGCAGTCCGGCTTCGGCAGCGGTGGAGTGGACGACCCCGAGCGGACCATCACCGGCCGCGCCCAGCTGGACTGGCTGAAGGCCGGGCTCGCCGGCTCGGACGCCGCCTGGCAGCTCGTCGGCACCTCCGTGATGATCTCCCCGGTGGCCTTCGGCGCCCTGCCCGCCCATCTGCTCGCCCCGGTCGCCGAGCTGCTCGGACTGCCCAAGGAGGGCCTGACGATCAGCACCGACCAGTGGGACGGCTACACCGACGACCGCCGGGAGCTGCTGGACCATCTGACCGAGCGGCGGATCGACAACACCGTCTTCCTCACCGGTGATATCCATATGGCCTGGGCGAACGACGTCCCGACCCGGGCGGCGACCTATCCGGCGTCCGGCTCGGTGGCGACCGAGTTCGTCGTCACCTCGGTCACCTCGGACAATCTGGACGATCTGCTGAACGTACCGCCGCGGACCGCCTCGGTGGTCGCCGGAACCGCCATCAAGGCCGCCAACCGCCATGTGAAGTGGGTCGACATGGACGGTCACGGCTACGGCGTGCTCGATGTCACCGCCGAGCGCTCGCAGATGGACTACTACGTCCTGTCGGACCGCGCCGACCGGAACGCGACCGCCGCCTGGGCCCGCTCGTACCGCACCACGGCCGGCAGCCGGAAGGTGGAGCGGGCGGACGCGCCGGTGTACTGACGCCCGCCCGCGGGCCCGCACCCGGGCGGGCCCGCACCGGCACCGGTCAGCCCTGCTCCCGCTGCTCGTCCAGCTCCGCCAGGAAGGCCAGCACCACCCGCCAGGTCTGCTCGGCGGCCTCCTCGTCCCAGTCCGGCAGCTCCGGGTCGGTGTACAGGTGCCCGGCGCCCGGGTAGCGGTGGACCTCCACATCGGCCCCCGCCCGGCCCATCCCGAGATACCAGGCGGTCTGCCAGTCGTGCGGCTCGAAAGCGTCCGGATCGGCGATATGGAGCTGGACCGGAAGCCCGTCGGCGGTCGCGTCCTGCGCGATGTCCGAGGTCCCGTGGAGCAGCACCAGACCACGGGCCCGCTCGTCACCGAGCGCCAGGTTCTGGGCCACCGAGGCACCCAGCGACAGCCCGGCGTAGACCAGCCCGCCCTCCGAATGCGGCGCGGCGGCGGTCACCGCCCGGCGGAGCAGCTCGTCCCGCCCGATCCCGTCCTTGTGGGCCATGCCCTCCTCGACCGTGTCGAAGACCTGCCCGTCGTAGAGATCGGGCGTCCACACCCGGTGCCCCGCCTCCTCCAGGCGGGCGGCCGCCGCGCGTACGGCGGGCCGCAGACCGTAGGCCGAATGAAAAAGCATGATGTCCATCGGGTCAGGTTACGTTCCCTGACATGGAGAACGCGCTACGCCCTTGGATCGTCATAGGCGGCTCGGTCGTCCTCACCCTGCTGGTGGGCTGGGCCGTCGACCGCCTGCTCAAACGTGCCGACACCCGGCACCCCGAAACCCCGCTGTGGGGCCTGCTGCGCCGCGGCCGGCCCGCGCTGCAGTTCGTGCTCTGCGCCGCGCTGCTCAGAGGCGCGTACCGGCAGACCGGCATCGGCATCGTGGAACGGCACGAACGCGGTATCGGCCAGGTGCTGACACTGGTACTGATCGGGGCTTCGGCCTGGCTGGTGGTCCGGGTCGCCGCGGCCGTCGTGGAATCCGCCTACCGCCGGTACGCGGCGGGCGCCGGTGACGCGGCCCGGGTCCGCCGGGTCCGTACCCAGGTCACCCTCATCCAGCGGGTCGTCGTCGCCGTCGTCGGGGTGGTCGCGTTCGCGGCGATGCTGCTGACGTTCCCCGCGATGCGCGGGGTGGGGGCCTCGATGCTGGCCTCGGCCGGGGTACTCGGCATCGTCGCGGGCGTCGCCGCCCAGTCCACCCTCGGGAACCTCTTCGCCGGTCTCCAGATCGCCTTCGGCGACATGGTCCGGATCGGGGACACCGTGGTCGTGGACGGGGAGTGGGGCATCGTCGAGGAGATCACCCTCACCGCCCTCACCGTCCGGACCTGGGACGAGCGGCGGATCACCATGCCGGTCTCGTACTTCACCGCCAAGCCGTACGAGAACTGGTCGCGCGGCAGCATCCGGATGACCGGTTCGGTCTTCTTCCACCTCGACCACTCCGCGCCCGTCCCGCTGATGCGGCAGCGGCTCGCCGAGATCGTCGGGGAGCATCCGGCGTGGGACCGGCGGGACCAGTCCCTCGCGGTCACCGACACGACCCCGACGACCATCCTGGTCCGGGCCGTGGTCACCGCGAAGGACCCGGACGACCTGTGGACGATCCGCTGCGAGGTACGGGAGCGGATGATCACCTGGCTGTACGAGGAGCATCCGTACGCCCTCCCCCGGATCGCCACCGTGCCCGCGCCCGGCCAGGGGCGGGGCGCCGACCGGGCGGAGGTGGGGCACCAGCGGGAATGACTCCTCTTTAACGCAGGCTGCGGACGTCCAGATGGCGCAGCACCCGGTCGACGATCTCCGGATCGGAACCCGGCTCGCTGCGGGCCGCCAGCACCTCGTGGCGGGCGGCCGACAGCATCTCCCGCTGGATCCGCTGGACGGCCCGCAGCCGCTCCACCCGCCGGGCGTAGAAGTCGCGGCGCTCCTCGTCGACGATGTCGGGGCTGATCCTGACCCCCACCTCGTACGCCGTACGGTGCAGCCGCTCGCTCACCTCCTCCGGCAGCTCCTCGACCTCCTCGATCTCCTTGAGCCGGTGCCGGGCGGCGTGCGCCGCGCGGAGCGCCAGCCGGTGCTCCAGGGCACGCTCCTGGTCGGTGTCGGCCCGTACGCCGAGCCGCTTCACCAGCCAGGGCAGGGTGAGGCCCTGGAGCAGCAGGGTGGCGAGGATCACCACGAACGCGATGAAAACGATCTCGTCCCGGCCGGGGAACGGGCTGCCGTCGTCCGTGGCCAGCGGGATCGCCAGGGCCAGGGCCACCGAGGCCACCCCGCGCATCCCCGACCACCACACCACCACGGTCTCCCGCCAGCTCACCGGGATGTCCTCGTCGTAGTCCCGTTTCCCGTGCAGCTTCTGGGCCAGCCAGGTCGCCGGCAGCAGCCAGAGCAGCCGTACGCCGATCACCACCGCGGTGGTGATCGCGCCCCAGCCCAGCATCCGCAGCACCTGGCCGTCGGCCGTGCCGAAGACGTTCCGCAGCTCCAGCCCGATCAGCCCGAACGCCGCGCCGGTGACCAGGGTGTCCACGATGCCCCAGAAGGTGTTCCCGGCCAGCCGTCCCATCACGTCGTCCGCGTCGGCCGCGTGCTCCGCGAGGAACAGGGCGGTGGTCAGCACCGCGAGCACCCCGGAGCCGTGCAGTTCCTCGGCGACCACATAGCTCACGAACGGCACCATCAGGGTGAGGCCGACCTGGAGAGTGGCGTCCCCGAGAAAGCCCATCAGCTTGTTGGACAGCCAGCCCGTGGCCACCCCGACCGCGACGGCGACCACCGCCGAGAGCACCAGCTGCCAGGCCGCCGACGGCAGCGAGAAGGAGCCCGTGACGGCGGCGGCGATCGCCACGTGGTACAGCACGATCGCGGTGACGTCGTTGAACAGCCCCTCCCCCTCCAGAATCGACACCAGCCGCCGGGGCAGCCCCAGCTTCCCCGCGACCGCGGTCGCCGCGACCGGGTCCGGGGGCGCGACCAGCGCCCCGAGGGCCACCGCCGCGGCGATCGGCAGCCCGGGGACGAGCGCGTTCACCACGAACGCGACCGCCGCCGTCGTCACGAAGACCAAGGCGACCGCGAGCAGCAGAATGGGCCGGAGATTGGCGGTGAACTGCCGCCAGGAGGTGCGCTGCACGGCCGCGTACAGCAGGGGCGGCAGTACGAGCGGCAGGATGAACTCGGGCGGGATGTCGACGTTCGGCACGAAGGGCAGGAACGCGACGCCCGCGCCGACGAGGGTCATCAGCACGGGCGCGGGAAGGTCGAGCCGGTCCCCCAGCGGTACGGTCACCACGGCACCGAACATCAGCCCCAACAGCAACGCGACCTGGTCCACACGCCCCCTCCGGGCCGACGACGCCCCCAGATTGCCACGTTCCCCCCACTTTGCCCGCCCCCCGCGCCGAGCCGCCTCCCGCTGGGGGTAGCCCGGGCGCCGGCGCCGTGGGTGGCCGGGGTTGGGTGTCCGGGTGCGGCCGGTGTGTGGCTGGTCGCGCAGTTCCTCGCGCCCCTGGGTACTCGTACCTGCTGCCCTTGCCGGGTGCGGGTGCTCCAACGGTGGTCGAGTCCCGCTCTTCGTGGGGTCGTCACCCGGTCCTGTCTGGTTCGGGCAGGTCGGCGGCCTCCGGGCTCACCTCCTCGCGGCCTGCGATGCACCGCCCCCGGGGAAACCCTTACCTGTCGCAGCCCACTGCGGGGGCGACCCTGCACCCCCCTCCCCACGGACCCGTTGCATGGAAGCCCCGGACCCCAAGCCGCCGACAGGTAAGCCCGCACTCCGGGGTGAACACATCCCCGGGGCGTGCCCGCACCCCGAGTGAGGCACACCCTCCGACCCGGGTGACCGCAAGATGTGTCCTCCCCCGGTGACGCGCGACATCACCAGGGGCTTTGCGGTGCTGTTCAAGTCGGGATCACGTGGGAGTGGGGTGCAGGGTCGCCCCCGCAGCCACGGGCGACAAGACCGGACGCGCTTCAGGGCGGTGCATCGCACGTGGCGAGGAGGTGAGCCCGGAGGCCCACGACACACCCGAACCCAGACAAGACCGGTCACGACCCCACGAAGCAACGGTCACAAAGCTTTTCAGCCCCGCCGGCGTTTGAGGCGCAGAAGCAACCCGCACCCCGCGGGAAACACCGCCCCCGGGGGGCCAGGAACCCCGAATGGTGAGCGCTACGCGCTCTCAGCGGCGATGCGGTCCAGCGCCGACTGCAAGTCCTCCGGGTATCCGCTCTCGTACTCCACCCAGCGCCCGTCGGAGGGGTGCTCGAAGCCCAGCCGGACCGCGTGCAGCCACTGCCGCGTCAGGCCGAGCCGCTTCGCCATGGTCGGGTCCGCGCCGTATGTCAGGTCGCCCACGCAGGGGTGCCGGTGCGCGGACATGTGGACCCGGATCTGGTGGGTGCGGCCGGTCTCCAGCTTGATGTCCAGCAGGGATGCCGCCCGGAACGCCTCCATGAGGTCGTAGTGGGTGACGGACGGCTTGCCTTCGGCGGTGACGGCCCACTTGTAGTCGTGGTTGGGGTGGCGCCCGATGGGCGCGTCGATGGTGCCGCTCATCGGGTCCGGGTGGCCCTGCACCAGCGCGTGGTAGCGCTTGTCGACGGTGCGCTCCCGGAACTGCTGCTTGAGCAGGGTGTACGCGCGCTCGGACTTGGCGACGACCATCAGCCCGCTGGTGCCGACGTCCAGCCGGTGCACGATGCCCTGCCGCTCGGCCGCGCCGGAGGTGGAGATCCGGTAGCCGGCGGCCGCGAGCCCGCCGATCACGGTCGGACCGGTCCAGCCGGGGCTGGGGTGCGCGGCGACCCCGACGGGCTTGACGATCACCACGATGTCGTCGTCGTCGTGGACGATCTCCATGCCCTCGACGGGCTCGGCGACGATCTGGACCGGCGCGGGCGCCTGCGGCATCTCGACTTCCAGCCATGCGCCGCCGTGGACCCGCTCGCTCTTGCCGACGACGGCGCCGTCGACCTGCACCTTCCCCGCCGCGGCCAGCTCGGCCGCCTTGGTGCGGGAGAAACCGAACATCCGGGAGATGGCGGCGTCGACGCGCTCGCCCTCCAGGCCGTCCGGTACGGGCAGGGTGCGGATCTCGGGAAGCGTACTCACCCGTCCGAGTATGCCTTGCCCGGCGGCCCCGGACGGACCGGCGGCCCGCCCCGGACCCGCCCGGGCCGCCCGGCAAGGGCCCCGCTCAGTCCTTGTGGACGGTTCCGTCCGGGTCGAGGCCCCGGAAGGAGAGGATCACGATGAGGATGCCGCCGCAGACGATCGCGGTGTCGGCCAGATTGAAGACGGCGAAGTGCGCGGGGGCGATGAAGTCGACGACGGCGCCCTTGAAGACCCCGGGGGACCGGAAGATCCGGTCGGTGAGATTGCCCAGCGCGCCGCCGAGGAGCAGACCCAGGGCGATGGCCCAGGGCAGGCTGTAGAGCTTGCGGGCCAGCCGGACGATGACGACGATCACCACCGCCGCGATGGCCGTGAAGATCACGGTGAAGGCCTCGCCGATACCGAAGGCGGCGCCCGGGTTCCGTACCGCCGTGAACTTCAGCAGATCGCCGACGACCTCGATGGACGGCCGGTGCTCCAGCTTCTCGACCACGATCGTCTTGGTGATCAGGTCGATCAGATAGGCCACCACCGCGACCCCGAGGAGCACCGCGATCCTGCGCCGGCCCCTGGGCTCATCGGCGGGGGCCTCGGCCCCGCCGGCCTCGGCTTCGTTGTCCGGCGTACCGATGATGCGCTCCGCCTCTGCCACGTGAGTCCCTCAACCTAGGTCAATGTGTCCACGAGGGTACGTCACGCCCGTGGCGTCAGCCCCGCCGCTCCTGCTTCTGCTTGCACTCCACACAGAGCGTGGCCCGCGGGAAGGCCTGCATCCGGGCCTTTCCGATCGGTTTGCCGCAGTTCTCGCAGATCCCGTAGGTGCCGGCGTCGAGCCGGAGGAGGGCCCGCTCGGTCTGTTCCAGGGTCTCGCGGGCGTTCGCCGCCAGGGACAGCTCGTGTTCGCGGGTGATGTTCTTGGTGCCGGTGTCGGCGTCGTCGTCGCCCGCGCCGTCGCCGGAGTCCCGCATCAGCCCGGCGAGGGCCGCTTCGGAGGCGGCCCGCTCGGCGTTGAGCCGGGCGATGTCGGCGGTGAGGACGGACCGGGCCTCGGCGACCTCCGCAGGGGTCCACGGCTCCTCGCCGGGCCGTACGGCCAGCTCGTCGGCGGAGGCGGCCCCCGCGCGGGCGGTGGGCACCGCCGAGGGGCTCTCCCCGACGGCCACGGTCTTCTTCGCTGCCACTGTTCTGGCTCCTGTCTGTTTCACAGCCTTTTTCGTGGTCCCGGCGGTTTTCTTCGCGGCTGCCTTCTTCGCGGGTGCGGCCTTCTTCGCCGCGGCGGTCTTCTTGGCAGCCGCTTTCTTCGCGGGCGCGGCCGCCTTCTTCGCGGGCGCCGCCTTCTTGGCGGCCGCCTTCTTGGCGGGCGCAGCCTTCTTCGCGGGGGCCTCCCCCGCGCCCTCTTCCGCCGCGGCCCCGGTCGCAGCGCTCTTCTTCGCAGCGGTCTTCTTCGCCACCATGGCCGCGACCCCTTCACATACCGTGATCTTGTTCGCGAATCGTGCTGGGACGATAAATCGACCCGAGCCCCGCGGCAAACGGGGCACGCCGCCTCCGCGGTCGCCCCGGAGCGGGCGGAACGGACCCGTCCCCCGGCCGGGCCCGGCTCCCCGGCGGGTCGTCCGCCCCCGGCCGGGGATCCGGCTCTCCTGGACCGTTCGGGTCAGCCTGCGGGCCCGCCCGGAATCCGTTCGGCGGCGCCCGTCCGGGCCCGTACACTGGGCTGAGCGAAAGGCTTGGATGGGGACGAGTAGCGTCGTACGCAGCCATGAGCGACCCGGGGACGGTGCGAGCCCGGGGGCGAGCGCGATGCGAAGGATCACCCCGGAGCTGCCGGAAGAAAGCCGCGGGCCCGGCCCGTACGGCGACTAGAACCGGCGTCGCGACCCCAATGAGGGGGCGGTGCGCCGCGCGCCGCCAAGGAGGGTGGTACCGCGGGAGCCGGAGGCTCTCGTCCCTCCGACGGAAGAGAATCTGTCCGCCGGAGGAGTTCGCCCATGACACCCCCGCAGTACCGCCAGGTGCCCGCCCAGGTCGACCTGCCCGCGCTGGAGCACGCCGTGCTCGACTTCTGGCGCGAGAACAAGGTCTTCGCCAAGAGCCTGGCCCAGTCCGAGGGCCGCCCGGAGTGGGTCTTCTACGAGGGCCCCCCGACCGCCAACGGCATGCCCGGCGCCCACCACATCGAGGCCCGCGTCTTCAAGGACGTCTTCCCCCGGTTCCGTACGATGCGCGGCTACCACGTCGCCCGGAAGGCCGGCTGGGACTGCCACGGGCTGCCCGTGGAGCTGGCCGTCGAGAAGGAGCTGGGCTTCTCCGGCAAGCAGGACATCGAGGCGTACGGCATCGCCGAGTTCAACGCCAAGTGCCGCGAGTCGGTGACCCGGCACACCGACGCCTTCGCCGAGCTGACCGAGCGCATGGGCTACTGGGTCGACCTCGACGACGCCTACTGGACGATGAAGCCGGAGTACATCGACTCCGTCTGGTGGTCGCTGAAGCAGATCTTCGACAAGGGCCTGCTGGTGCAGGACCACCGGGTGGCGCCCTGGTGCCCCCGCTGCGGCACGGGTCTGTCGGACCACGAGCTGGCCCAGGGGTACGAGACGGTCGTGGACCCCTCGGTCTATGTCCGCTTCCCGCTGACCTCGGGCCCGCTGGCCGGCGAGGCCGCGCTGCTGGTGTGGACGACGACCCCGTGGACCCTGGTGTCCAACACCGCGGTGGCCGTCCACCCCGAGGTCACCTATGTCGTCGCCACCGACGGCACCGAGAAGATCGTCGTCGCGGAGCCGCTGGTGGCGAAGGCCCTCGGCGAGGGCTGGGAGACGACGGGGCAGTCGTTCACCGGTGCCGAGATGGAGCGCTGGACCTACCGGCGCCCCTTCGACCTGGTCGAGTTCCCGGCGCCCGCGCACTTCGTGGTCAACGCCGACTATGTGACCACCGAGGACGGTACGGGCCTGGTCCACCAGTCTCCGGCCTTCGGCGAGGACGACCTCAAGGTCTGCCGCGCCTACGGTCTGCCCGTGGTCAACCCGGTCCGCCCCGACGGCACCTTCGAGGAGGGCCTGCCGCTGGTCGGCGGCGTCTTCTTCAAGAAGGCCGACGAGGCGCTCACCGCGGACCTCGGCGCCCGGGGACTGCTCTTCCGCCATCTGCCGTACGAGCACAGCTACCCGCACTGCTGGCGCTGTCACACCGCCCTCCTCTACTACGCCCAGCCCTCCTGGTACATCCGCACCACCGCGGTCAAGGACCGGCTGATCGAGGAGAACGAGAACACCAACTGGTTCCCCGACTCGGTCAAGCACGGCCGCTTCGGCGACTGGCTCAACAACAACGTCGACTGGGCGCTCTCCCGCAACCGCTACTGGGGCACCCCGCTGCCGGTCTGGCGCTGCGAGGAGAACCACCTCACCTGTGTCGGCTCGCGTGCCGAGCTGTCGGAGCTGACCGGAACCGACCAGTCGGAGCTGGACCCGCACCGCCCGTTCATCGACGACATCACCTTCGGCTGCCCGCAGTGCTCCGGTACGGCGACCCGGGTGCCCGAGGTCATCGACGCCTGGTACGACGCGGGGTCCATGCCGTTCGCGCAGTGGGGCTACCCGTACAAGAACAAGGAGCTGTTCGAGCAGCGCTATCCGGCGCAGTTCATCTCCGAGGCCATCGACCAGACCCGCGGCTGGTTCTACACGCTGATGGCGGTCGGCACCCTGGTCTTCGACAAGTCGTCCTACGAGAACGTGGTCTGCCTCGGCCATATCCTCGCCGAGGACGGCCGGAAGATGTCCAAGCACCTGGGCAATATCCTCCAGCCCATCCCGCTGATGGACCAGCACGGCGCGGACGCGGTCCGCTGGTTCATGGCCGCGGGCGGCTCGCCCTGGTCGGCCCGGCGGGTGGGCCACTCGACGATCCAGGAGGTGGTCCGCAAGACCCTCCTCACCTACTGGAACACCGTGGCCTTCCAGGCGCTGTACGCCCGGACCTCCGGCTGGTCGCCGTCCGCGGCCGACCCGGCCCCGGCGGACCGCCCGGTGCTGGACCGCTGGCTGCTCGGCGAGCTGAACACGCTGATCGAGCAGGTCACGGAGGCGATGGAAGGGTACGACACCCAGCGCGCCGGAAAGCTGCTGTCGTCCTTCGTCGACGATCTGTCGAACTGGTACGTGCGCCGCTCCCGGCGCCGCTTCTGGCAGGGCGACGCGGCCGCGCTGCGCACCCTGCACGAGGTCGTCGAGACGGTGACCCGGCTGATGGCCCCGCTGACGCCGTTCATCACCGAGCGGGTCTGGCAGGACCTGGTCGTCCCGGTCACCCCGGGGGCGCCCGAGTCGGTGCATCTCACCGAGTGGCCGGTGGCCGATGCCGCCGCGGTCGACCCGGAGCTGTCCCGGCAGACGGCGCTGGTGCGGCGGCTGGTCGAGCTGGGCCGGGCGACGCGGGCCGAGTCGGGCGTCAAGACCCGGCAGCCCCTGTCGCGCGCCCTGGTCGCGGCGGCCGGTTTCGACGCCCTCTCCCCCGAGCTGCGGGCCCAGATCACCGAGGAGCTGAACGTCTCGTCGCTGGCTTCGCTGGCCGAGGTCGGCGGCTCGCTGGTGGACACCACCGCCAAGGCGAACTTCCGGGCGCTGGGCAAGCGGTTCGGCAAGGGCGTGCAGGCGGTGGCGCGAGCGGTCGCCGAGACCGACGCGGCCGCGCTGGCCCTGGCGCTGCGCGGGGGCGAAGCCACCCTGGAGGTCGAGGGCGAGACGGTGACGCTCACCCCGGACGAGGTGTTCATCACCGAAACCCCGCGCGAGGGCTGGTCGGTGGCCTCCGACTCGGGCGCCACGGTTGCCCTGGACCTGGAGATCACTCCGGAACTGCGGCTGGCCGGGCTGGCCCGGGACGCGATCCGGCTGATCCAGGAGGCCCGTAAGAACAGCGGACTGGACGTCGCGGACCGGATCGCGGTCGTCTGGTCGTCCCCCGCCGAGGAGACGGCCCGGGCGCTGAACGAGCACTCCGCGCTGATCGCGGACGAGGTCCTGGCGACCTCCTTCGCCGAGACCGCGCCGGACTCCTCGTACGGCCCGGCCTTCACGGACGAGCCGCTGGGACTCACCTTCCACCTGCGCAAGGTGTGAGCCGGAGGGCCGGTGGCCGGGACCTCCGGGGTCCCGGCCACCGGCCCTTCCGGTTTCCGCGGGCCCGGCCTGCCGAAACCGGCTGCCCGGTACCCGAGACGCCGTATCGGCCACCGTGCTCCGGTGGCGGATACGGCGTCTTCGTACCACCGGACCCGTGAACCGCCCCACGCCACCACGCGCCACCCGGGGCCGCCGGGGAACCCGGGCACACCCAAGGGCCGGGCCCGGACGATTGTCCGGGCCCGGCCCTCGTGGTACAGACTGCCGACGGGCTACGCGCTCAGGCGGCGCGGCGCCGCCCCGTCAGTTGTCGTCCTCGTCGATCAGGAAACCGCGCATCGGCGACGGCGCCTGCTGCATCGGCTGCGGAGCCTGCGGGCGGACCGGAGCCATCGGCTGGGTCATCGCGGGCGCCATCTGCTGCTGACCGCCGTAGGACGGACCACCGCTCATCGGGGAGCCCATCGAGGGGCCGCCGCCCATGGAGTGACCCATCGAGGGCGCTCCGGCGGAGGCCATCGAGGGGGCCGGCGGCAGCGAGGCGGCAGCCGGGGTCCGCGGCGGGGCGAGCGAGTCGTCGGCCTGGGTCTCCAGCTGGCGGAGCTGGCTCTCCAGGTACGACTTCAGACGGGTGCGGTACTCGCGCTCGAACCCGCGCAGGTCCTCGACCTTCCGCTCCAGCGTGGCGCGGGCGGACTCCAGCGAGCCCATCGCGACGCGGTGCTTCTCCTGGGCGTCCCGCTCCAGCGCGTCGGCCTTGGCGCGGGCGTCCCGCTCCAGGCCCTCGGCGCGCGAACGCGCCTCACCGACGATCTTGTTGGCCTCGGAACGGGCCTCCGCGATCGCCTGGTCGGCGGTCTGCTGCGCCAGCGAGAGCACCCGCGCGGCGCTGTCGCCACCGGGGCCCTGGCCGGGCATCTGCTGCGGGTGGCCGCCCATGGGGCCGCCCTGCATCTGACCGGGGCCGCCCATCGGACCACCCTGCATCGGACCGCCCATGCCGCCCATCTGCGGACCGCCCATGGGGCCGCCCTGCATCTGGCCGGGGCCGCCCATCGGACCGCCCTGCATCGGACCGCCCTGCATGGGGCCGCCGTGGTTGGGACCGCCGTGGTTGGGACCGCCGTGGTTCGGACCGCCGTGACTCGGACCGGCCGGCAGCTGCGGAGCACCACCGGGCAGCTGGGGGGGACCCATCTGCGGCGGCTGCTGCTGGACCGGGGGTCCGGATATGGCAGCGGGCACGGGACCCTGCGGCCGCTGGTCCTGCGGCTCGGGGCCCTTGCGCATGCCCTGCTGCTGGTTCTGCGCCGCCGCTCGGGTCGCCGCGGCCAGCTTGGCGCGCAGGTCCTCGTTCTCGCGGAGCAGGCGGGTCAGTTCGCCCTCGACCTCGTCGAGAAAGGCATCGACCTCGTCCTCGTCGTAGCCTTCTCGGAGTCGGACGGTTGTGAACTGCTTGTTCCGCACGTCCTCGGGGGTCAGCGGCATCTCTTCTTCACCTCTACGTAGTCGTCGGCAGTCGGCAAGACCGTATCGTCCACAGTTGCCCCGTTCACCCCGCGAAACGTCCCACGAGGGAGATCAGGATGTAGACGATGATCATCAGAACGAAGAAGGACAGGTCGAGTGCCACGCCCCCGAAACGCAACGGCGGGATGAACCGCCGAAGAAGCTTGAGTGGTGGATCGGTGACAGTGTAGGTGGCCTCAAGGAGGACCACCATCACCTTCCCGGGTTGCCATGAACGAGCGAACTGGAAGACGTAGTCCATGACCAACCGGAAGAACAACACGACCAGGAAGCACACCAACGCGATGTAAACCACCTGTAGTGCGACACCCATGCCGTGCTTCCCTCTCCCCTGTGCTCACGTGGCCCGGCCTCCCGGCCGGGGTTGTCCCGACGGCGTTTTTCTCAGCTCTGGTTGAAGAATCCGCCCTCTGCGATGCGGGCCTTGTCCTCCGCCGTGACGTCGACGTTAGCAGGAGAGAGGAGGAAGACCTTCTGGGTCACCCGTTCAATGCTCCCGTGGAGGCCGAAGACCAGGCCGGCGGCAAAGTCGACAAGTCGCTTCGCGTCGGTGTCGTCCATCTCCGTGAGGTTCATGATCACCGGAGTGCCCTCACGGAAGTGTTCCCCGATGGTACGGGCCTCGTTGTAGGTCCGGGGGTGCAAAGTGGTGATGCGGTACGGCTCCCGCTCGGACACGACCTTGGGCATGATCACCGGCGCGTTCTTCTCCAGACTCGGACGTTCAGGTGTGATGGATGCCACGGGGGCGATCCGGGCCGGACGCCCGCTCTCGGCGGGCAGCGGGGGCGCGACATGCGCCACCGGCTCGCGCGGCGCGGGGGGTTGCACTACCCGCACCGGCTCCTCGCGCTCCATCTGGTGCGGGGGCTGATGCCGCCGGTGGTCCCGCTCGGGCTCCGGCTCGGGTTCGAAGTCGTCGTCGGGGTCGAAGCCCCGGCCGTCGTACCCATCGTCCTCCACGAGGCCGAGGTAGACCGCCATCTTGCGCATCGCGCCGGCCATGCTCTGAGTCCTCCGCTCTGTGGTGGATCGCCTTGTCGCCGATGTTGCAGTGTCACCAAGTGCCCGCGATCCACGTGGCATGCCCGCTTTTTGACGGGAATGACCATATTTTCTGCTGTGGTCCGACTTGCTTCGCGACGTTACCCGAGCCGGGGACGGACTCCGAGCACCGCGGTGCCGACGCGTACATGTGTCGCCCCGGCGGCCACGGCCTCTTCGAGGTCCGTGCTCATCCCGGCGGACACCATGTTCGCAGCAGGATGCCCGGCGCGCAGGTCCGATGAGAATTCCCCCAGCCGGTCGAAGGCCGCCCGCGGCCGCCCGGCATAGGGCCCGGCCAGCGGCGCCACGGTCATCAGCCCGCCGAGCCGGAGCCCCGGGGCGGCCGCCACCGCGGCCGCCAACTCCTCGATCCCGCCGGGTGCGACGCCCCCGCGCTCACCGCGGGCGGCCCCCTCGCCGGCGTCCAGCGCGACCTGGATCAGACAGCCCAACTCGCGGCCGGCCCGTTCCGCCGCCCCGGACAGCGCTGTGACAAGTCTTACCCGGTCGATGGACTGCACGAAATCGGCATATTGCGCGACGGAACGCACCTTATTGGTCTGCAACTGCCCGACGAAGTGCCAGGTGAGATCGAGATCGGCGCACTCCGCGGCCTTCGGCGCGGCGTCCTGGTCGCGGTTCTCCGCCACATGGCGTACGCCCAGTTCATGCAGAATCCGTACATCGCTTGCGGGGTACGTCTTGGTGACGACGATCAGCGTCACCTCTTCCCGCTTGCGTCCGGTAACCGCGCAGGCAGCGGCGATACGTTCCTCCACCGCGGCCAGATTGTCGGCCAGTTCGGTCCGGCGCTCCGTCATGTTCCTTCCCTCCCGGGCCCGTCCGGCCGTTCGATCCAGACATATCCGGCGAGTCGGCCGGTGGTACGGTCCCGCCGGTACGAAAAGTGGTCCGGGGACTCCAGGGTGCAGACCCCGGCGTCCTGACGGTCCGTGATGCCGAGCCGGGCCAGCTGGGCATGGACCCCGGCGGCCACGTCGACGGCCGGAGTGCCCCGGCGGGTGGTGGCGTACGCGGCGGGTTCGGCTACGGCGACCCCGGCCCGCATCTCTTCGGGGACCTCGTAGCAGCCGCCGCAGACCGAGGGTCCGGTACGGGCGGTGATCCGCTCGGGCCGGGCGCCGAGGGAGACCATCGCCTCGACCGCGGCGGGAATCACTCCGGCCACCATTCCGGGGCGGCCCGCGTGCGCCGCGCCGACGACTCCGGCGACCGGATCGGCCAGCAGGACCGGGACGCAGTCGGCGGTCAGTACGGCGAGGGCGAGTCCGCGGCGGGCGGTCACCACCGCGTCCACCGCCGGAATCTCCCCGTCCGCCCAGGGTCCGTCGACCACGGCGACATCCCGGCCGTGGACCTGGTTCATCCAGACCACCAGCCCGGGGTCGAGGCCCAGTTCCTTCGCGGCGATCGCCCGGTTGGCCCGTACGGCTTCGGGGTCGTCGCCGACCGCGCCGCCGAGATTCAGCTTCTCGTACGGAACGGCGCTCACCCCGCCCCACCGGTCGGTGAAGGCGAAGTGCGCGCCGTTCTCGTGTATCGCGCCGTGCCGCACGGTCACTTCAGGAAGTCCGGCACGTCCAGCTCTTCGGCGGACGTGTCGGTGTAGGAACGGGTCGACGGCACCTGCGGGGCCTGTCCGACGGGCTCGGCCACCGGGGCCGGCGCGGCGGCCGGGGGCTCCTCGCGCACCGGCACGGTCCCGAGCCCGGACGGCCGGGAGGTCTCGGCGGGGCGGGAGACCGGGGCCGGCTCCTCGCGCTTGGCCGAGGAGGAGCCGAGGACGGTGTCCCGGCGGGCGGGCGGCTGGCCGCCGTCGAAGCCGGCGGCGATCACGGTGACCCGGACCTCGTCGCCCAGCGCATCGTCGATGACCGCGCCGAAGATGATGTTCGCCTCGGGGTGGGCGGCCTCGCTGACCAGCTGCGCGGCCTCGTTGATCTCGAAGAGACCCAGGTCGGAGCCGCCGGAGATGGAGAGCAGCACACCGCGGGCGCCGTCGATGGAGGCTTCCAGCAGCGGCGAGGAGATGGCCATCTCGGCGGCGGCCACCGCGCGGTCGTCGCCGCGGGCGGAGCCGATGCCCATCAGCGCCGATCCGGCCTCGGACATCACGGACTTGACGTCGGCGAAGTCGAGGTTGATCAGGCCGGGCGTGGTGATCAGGTCGGTGATCCCCTGGACGCCGGAGAGCAGCACCTGGTCCGCGGACTTGAACGCGTCCAGCACGCTGACCTGGCGGTCCGAGATGGACAGCAGCCGGTCGTTGGGGATGACGATGAGGGTGTCGACCTCTTCGCGGAGCTCCGCGATGCCGTCCTCGGCCTGGTTGGCCCGGCGGCGGCCCTCGAAGGTGAAGGGGCGGGTGACCACACCGATCGTCAGGGCGCCCAGCGAGCGGGCGATGTTGGCGACGACGGGCGCGCCGCCGGTGCCGGTGCCGCCGCCCTCGCCGGCGGTGACGAAGACCATGTCGGCCCCCTTGAGGACCTCCTCGATCTCCTCGCGGTGGTCCTCGGCGGCCTTGCGGCCGACGGCCGGGTTGGCGCCGGCGCCGAGCCCGCGGGTGAGTTCACGGCCGACGTCCAGCTTGACGTCGGCGTCGCTCATCAACAGCGCCTGGGCATCGGTGTTGATCGCGATGAACTCGACGCCCTTGAGGCCGACCTCGATCATTCGGTTGATGGCATTGACACCACCGCCGCCGACACCGATGACCTTGATGACTGCGAGGTAGTTCTGCGGTGCTGCCACGTCGAAGGCCTCTCGCCTCGAAATACAGGTGTTGCCGCGGTGCGGTTCGCGCACCTCGGCGACGGATGCCGATGGGACGGTCCGAAGCGCCGACCCGAACCCTAACGCTGAAGTTTAGGGTTACCAGTATGTCCGTTCGCCGGACTCTTCCGAACAGGACACTAAGTCGACACGTGGCGCGCGTTCAACGAACACGCCGAACCACCCGTTTTTCTTTTCACCCTATGTGATCAGCCGTTGCGCGCACCACCCAGGGGGCGGGGGGTGGGCATGTGTGCGTCAACTCCCGGCTGCCGCGGGGGCGGTGGGGGCGCTGACGTCGTACCGCCGTGCCTCCGGTTCGGCCTTCATCAGAGCGCTCAGTGCCCGGGCCTTCTGTTCACCCTCTTCGGGGCTGCCCCAGACGACGGTCCGGCCACCGGCCAGCTCTGCGGTCATGTCGTCGTACGAACGGACCACCAGGGCACGGAGGTCGGCCGCCGCCCTCCGGGGGAGCTCCCCGCGGACCCGGACCGCCTCGGTGACGAGCCGGTCGGTGCCGAACCGGCGGGCACCGGGCGAGACGGTGGTCTCCAGCCGAAGCCTCGGTACGGCGCCGGGTGCCCGGTCGACGGTGGCGAACCGGACGCCGTCCTCGTCGACTTCGGTGAACCGGCCGCCCTGCTCCAGGACCAGGACCGGCCGCCGCTCGGTGACCTCCAGGGTGATCCCGCCGGGCCAGGAGCGGGAGACCTCGACCGAACCGATCCGGGGCAGCGCCTTCCGCAGCCGCTCCTCGACCTCTCCGGTGCCGACGGAGACCAGGGGTTCGCCCATCGTCACCTCGGCGGCGTCCACGACCTGCTGCGGCGTCAGGACCCGGGTGCCGCTCGCCGTCACCTCGCGGACCCGGAACCAGGAGGATCCGTAGAGCGCCCAGAGGATCCCCGCGGTCAGCGCCAGCGCCGCCAGGGCGATCAGCAGGGTCCGCGGGCCGCCGGGGATCCGGGCCGCCCGGCGGGGCGGCGGGGCGGACGCCCCCGGGGCGGGGTTGCGCACCCCGCGTTCGGCGGTACTCGGTCCGGCCACGCTCCCGGTCTCCTTCCGGCTGGGGCCCGGGCGCGGCCCGGGCCCGGCGGGCCCATGCTCAGCGGCGGGCCGCGATCGCCTCGTACACCATGCCGACGAGGAGGTCGTCGGCGTCCCTGCGGCCGAACTCCGCGGCGGCCCTGGACATCTCGTAGAGCCGGTGCGGATCGGCCAGCACCGGAAGGACGTTGTTCTGCACCCACTCGGGGGTCAGTTCCGCGTCGTCGACCAGCAGTCCGCCGCCGGCCTTCACCACGGGCTGGGCGTTCAGCCGCTGTTCGCCGTTGCCGATCGGCAGCGGGACATAGGCGGCGGGCAGCCCGACGGCGGAGAGTTCGGCGACGGTCATCGCGCCCGCGCGGCAGAGCATCATGTCGGCCGCGGCGTAGGCGAGGTCCATCCGGTCCACGTACGGTACCGGGATGTACGGCGGCATTCCGGGCATGTTCTCGGCGCGCGGCAGTTCGTTCTTGGGACCGACGGCGTGCAGGATCTGGATACCGGAGCGCTGGAGCACCGGGGCGACCTGCTCCACCACCTCGTTGAGCCGGCGTGCGCCCTGCGAGCCCCCGGAGACCAGCAGGGTGGGGAGCTGCGGGTCCAGATGGAAGGCGGCGCGCGCCTCGGGGCGCATCCGGGCGCGGTCGAGGGTGGCGATGGAGTGCCGGAGCGGAATGCCGATGTAGCGGGAGTTGCGGAGCTTGCTGTCCGGGGTGGCGACGGCGACCCCGGCCGCGTACCGCGAACCGATCTTGTTGGCGAGGCCGGGCCGGGCGTTGGCCTCGTGGACCACGATGGGCACCCCGCGCCGTTTGGCGGCGAGATAGCCGGGCAGGGCGACATAGCCGCCGAAGCCCACGACGCAGTCGGCCTTCGTCCGCTCCAGGATCTGCTCGGCGGCCTTGATGGTGCCGCGGAGCCGGCCGGGGACGGTGATCAGTTCCGGGGTCGGCTTCCGGGGCAGCGGTACGGCGGGGATCAGGGCCAGCTCGTAGCCGCGCTCCGGGACGAGCCTGGTCTCCAGACCGCGCTCCGTGCCCAGTGCCGTGATGCCCACGGTGGGGTCCTGCCTCCGCAGGGCGTCCGCGAGGGCGAGCGCGGGCTCGATGTGGCCGGCGGTCCCCCCACCGGCGAGTACGACATGCACCGAAATTCACCGCTCTCCGGACGGACGCCTGGTGACGCGCCGTCTCATCGTCTTCCATCTCACGCCTGGCGTACGTACCGCCAGGGCGGCCTTCGCGGCGGGCTCCGCCCGTGCGAAGGCGATCAGCAGCCCGATCGCGAACATGGTCGGCAGCAGGGCCGACCCTCCGTACGAGAACAGCGGGAGCGGAACCCCGGCGATCGGCAGCAGTCCGAGCACCGCACCGATGTTCACCACGGCCTGGACCGTGATCCAGGTGGTCACGCCTCCCGCGGCGAATCTCACGAAGGGGTCCTCCGTGCGTCCGGCCACGCGGATACCCGCATAGCCTAGAGCCGCGAACAGGGCGAGCACCGACAGTGTCCCTGCCAGACCCAGCTCCTCACCGGCGATGGCGAAGATGAAATCGGTATGCGCTTCCGGCAGTTGTCCCCATTTTTCCACACTGGCCCCGAGGCCGGAACCGAACCATCCGCCCGAGGCGAGGGCGTAGATCCCGTGGACGGCCTGCCAGCACTGTCCCTGGGGTCCGAGGTCGATGGCACCGATGCACTCCAGCCGGGCCATCCGGTTCTCGCTGGTTTTGATCAGCATGAAGCCGACCAGCGCCGAGACGCCGAGGACTCCGGCGAACAGCCGGGTCGGGGCGCCCGCCAGCCAGAGCAGGCCGAAGAGGATCGCGGCGAGGATGATCGCCGTGCCCATGTCCCCGCCGAGCATGATCAGGCCCAGCAGCAGAAAGGCGACCGGCACCAGCGGCACCAGCAGGTGCTTCCACTGGGCCAGCAGCCGCCGCTCGTGCTTGCGGGCCAGCAGATCGGCGCCCCAGAGGATCAGCGCGAGCTTGCCGAACTCACTGGGCTGGAGCTGGAAGGAGCCGCCGAGCGCCAGCCAGTTCTGGTTGCCGCCGACCGTCACCCCTATCCCGGGGATCTGCACCAGGACCATCAGGAAGACGGTCACCATCAGCAGCGGATAGGTCAGGGCCCGCAGCAGCTTCACCGGCAGCCGGGAGGCGAACAGCAGCAGTCCGGTGCCGATCAGCGCCGCCAGGAACTGCTTGCGGAAGAAGAACGAGCTGGAGAGCGAGAGTTCCAGCGCTTTGATCATCGAGGCGGAGTAGACCATCACCAGTCCGAGAACGGTGATCAGCAGACTGCTGCCGAGGATCACGTAGTACGCGGTCAGCGGCCGGTCCCAGGCCCGGCGGGCCCGCTCGTACCACTGCCGGGGACCCCGTCCGCCGGGCGGCCGGGACGAGCCGGCGGTACGTCCGGCGCCCGCTCTCGGTACCCCGGAGCCGCCGGCCGGCCGGCCGGTTCCCCGGTCGCTCCGGGCGGGGCCGCGCAGCGCGCGGCCCGCGGCGAGGGCGGCCGCGGGCGTGTACCCGCGCAGCTTCGTCGTGTCCGGCATGCGCATCGGCGCTGTCCCCTCCAGTCGGGCCCGGTGCGCCGCCGGTGCGCCCCGGAGGTCCGGGGCGCACCGGCGGGCACACTGGTCGGGCCGGTCAGGCGCGCTCGGCGGCGAGGGTGCGGACGGCTTCCGCGAAGGCCTCGCCCCGCTTGTTGTAATTGACGAACATGTCCATCGAGGCGCAGGCCGGGGCCAGCAGGACGGTGTCCCCCGGCCGGGCGAGCCGGGCCGCCTCACGGACCGCCGCCGCCATCGCCCCAGTGTCGGTCCGGTCGAGGTCCACGACCGGGACATCGGGGGCGTGTCGCGCCAGGGCTTCGGCGATCAGCGCCCGGTCGGCGCCGATCAGCACGGCGCCGCGGAGCCGGCCGGCGGCCTTGGCCACCAGGTCGTCGAAGGTGGCGCCCTTGGCGAGGCCCCCGGCGATCCACACGATCGGGTCGTAGGCCGCCAGGGAGGCCTCGGTCGCATGGGTGTTGGTGGCCTTGGAGTCGTCGATGTAGGCGACGCCGCCGACGTCGGCGACCTTCTCGATGCGGTGCGGGTCGGGCCGGAAGGCCCGCAGTCCGTCGCGGACCGCGCTCGCGGGGACGCCGTAGGCACGGGCCAGGGCGGCCGCCGCGAGGGCGTTGGCGATGTTGTGCGGGGCGGGCGGGTCGATATCGGCGACCTCGGCCAGCTCCTGGGCCTGCTGCTGCCGGTTCGCGACGAAGGCCCGGTCGACCAGGATGCCGTCGACGACGCCGAGCTGGGAGGGGCCGGGGGTGCCGAGGGTGAAGCCGATCGCCCGGCAGCCCTCGGCCACATCGGCCTCGCGGACCAGGTCCTCGGTCGCCGGGTCGGCCGCGTTGTAGACGCAGGCGACGGTGTTGCCCTCGTAGATCCGGCCCTTGTCGGCGGCGTACTCCTTCATGGAGCCGTGCCAGTCGAGATGGTCGGGCGCCAGATTGAGCACGGCGGCCGAGTGGGCGCGCAGCGAGGGCGCCCAGTGCAGCTGGTAGCTGGAGAGTTCGACGGCGAGCACGTCGTACGGTTCGTCGGCGAGGACCGCGTCCAGCAGGGAGACGCCGATATTGCCGACGGCGGCCGTCCGCAGTCCGGCCGCCTCCAGGATAGCGGCGAGCATCCGGACCGTGGTGGTCTTGCCGTTGGTGCCGGTGACGGCGAGCCAGGGGGCCGAGTCCGGGCCCCGCAGCCGCCAGGCCAGCTCGACATCGCCCCAGATCTCGGTGCCCGCCGCGGCGGCCGCGGCGAACAGCGGCTTGTCGGGGCGCCAGCCGGGGGCGGTGACGATCAGTTCGGTGCCCTCGGGGAGGGTGTCGCCGTCGCCGAGCCGCACGGTGATGCCGTCGGCCTCCAGGGCGGCGGCCTGCTCCCGGGCGCGCTCGTCGGCGCCGTCGTTGACGACGGTGACGAGCGCCCCGAGGCCGTGCAGTACCCGGGCCGCCGGGATCCCGGAGACTCCGAGACCGGCGACCGTGACCCGCTTGCCGGCGAGGTCCTCACGCGTACTCACTTGTCCGCCGCCCAGCCCGCGTAGAAGAGTCCGAGACCGACGATCACGCACATGCCCTGGATGATCCAGAACCGGACCACCACAAGGACTTCGGACCACCCCTTGAGTTCGAAGTGGTGTTGCAGGGGGGCCATGCGGAAGACGCGCTTCCCGGTGAGCTTGAAGGAGCCGACCTGGATCACCACGGACATGGTGATCAGCACGAAGAGGCCGCCGAGGATGGCGAGCAGCAGTTCGGTGCGGGAGCAGATCGCCAGACCGGCGAGGGCGCCGCCGAGGGCGAGGGAGCCGGTGTCGCCCATGAAGATCTTGGCGGGCGAGGTGTTCCACCACAGGAAGCCGAAGCAGGAGCCCATCAGGGCGGCGGCGACCACGGCGAGGTCGAGCGGGTCCCGGACCTCGAAACAGGCGTCCGGGTTGGTGAGGGTGGTCGCGTTGGCGCACGACTCCTGGAACTGCCAGAGGCCGATGAAGGTGTAGGCACCGAAGACCATCACCGAGGCGCCGGTGGCCAGACCGTCCAGACCGTCCGTCAGATTCACGCCGTTGGACATGGCGAGGATCATGAACAGCGCCCAGACCACGAACAGCACCGGGCCCATGGCCCAGCCGAAGTCCGTGATGAAGGAGAGTTTCTCCGAGGCCGGGGTGTGGCCGCGGGCGTCCTTGAACTGGAGCGCCAGCACCGCGAAGGTGATGCCCACGATGAGCTGTCCGGCCATCTTCGCCTTGGCCCGCAGACCCAGCGACCGCTGCTTGACGATCTTGATGTAGTCGTCGAGGAAGCCGACGAGTCCCATACCGGCCATCAGGAAGAGGACCAGCACACCCGAGTAGGTGACCTCACCGCCGGTGAGGACCTTGGCGAGCGCGTACGCGATCAGCGTGGCCAGGATGAAGGAGATACCGCCCATGGTGGGCGTCCCCTTCTTGCTGCCGTGGGTACGCGGCCCGTCGTCCCGGATGAACTGCCCGTAGCCCTTGCGGGCCAGCAGTTTGATCAGCAGCGGCGTACCGACGAGTGTCAGGAAGAGGCCGATGGCCCCCGCGAAGAGGATCTGCCTCATCGACCGGCACCCCGCCCGTCCGCGGCTGCCGCCGCGTCATCGATCAGCGTCTGCGCGAGCCGTTCCAGACCGGCCGATCTGGACGCCTTCACCAGCACGACGTCTCCTGGGCGCAGCTCACTGCGCAACAGGTCGGCCGCCGCCTGTGCGTCGGACACGTGCACCGACTCCTCACCCCACGAACCCTCGTTATATGCGCCCAGTTGCAGCCAGGACGCTTCCCTGCCCCCGACTGCGACGAGCTTGCTGACGTTGAGCCGGACGGCGAGCCGTCCGACGGCGTCGTGCTCGGCGAGCGCCTCGTCACCGAGCTCCGCCATGAGACCGAGCACCGCCCACGTACGTCCCCCCCGGGTCTGTGCGTCCTGTCCCATGGCGGCCAGGGCGCGCAGCGCCGCCCGCATGGATTCGGGGTTCGCGTTGTAGGCGTCGTTGACGATCGTCACGCCGTCCGGTCGCTCGGTGACCTCCATGCGCCAGCGGGAGAGGGAGCCAGCCTCGGAGAGCGCGCTGGCGATCTCCTCGACGGGCATGCCCAGCTCATGGGCGACGGCGGCCGCGGCGAGCGCGTTCGACACGTGGTGCTCACCGTACAGCCGCATGGTCACTTCGCCGCACCCGGTGGGGGTGTGAAGCGTGAAGGCGGGCCGACCTTGCCGGGTGAGCCGGACATTTTCGGCACGGACGGCGGCATCCGGGGACTCGCCGAAGAGCACGACGCGGGCCCGGGTGCGGCCGGCCATGGCGCGGACGAGGGGGTCGTCGGCGTTGAGGACCGCGGTTCCGTCGGCGGGCAGCGCCTCGACGATCTCGCCCTTGGCCTCAGCGATCTTCTCCCGGCCGCCGAACTCGCCGATATGGGCGGTTCCGACGTTGAGGACGGCGGAGATCCGCGGCGGCACCAGTTCGGTGAGGTAGCGGATGTCGCCGACGTACCGGGCGCCCATCTCCAGGACGAGGTGCTCGGTGCCGGTGTCGGCGCGGAGCGCGGTGAGCGGCAGGCCGATCTCGTTGTTGAGGTTGCCCTCCGGGTAGACCGTGGGGCCCTTGCGGGAGAGCAGTTGGGCGATCAGGTCCTTGGTGCCGGTCTTGCCGACCGAGCCGGTGAGGGCGACGGTGGTGGTGCCCAGGCGTTCGACGACATGGCGGGCGAGGGCGCCCAGGGCGGCGGTGACATCGGGCACCACGATCGCGGGTACGCCGACGGGCCGGGTCGCGAGGACGGCGACGGCGCCGTCCTCGACGGCCCGGGCGGCATGGTCGTGGCCGTCCGTGGTGGCGCCCGCGAAGGCGGCGAACAGGGCGCCGGGGACGACGGCCCGTGAGTCGATCACGACCGGCCCGGCGACCGTGGCCTCCGGATCCGGTATGTCGTACGGCTGCCCGCCGACGACTGCGGCGATCTCGCTGAGGGAGAGGGTGATCACTGGGTCATCCCCGGGGGGTCTCGTGCGCTGCGGCGGAACCGGCGCGAATCGCGTCGCGCAGCACCACCCGGTCGTCGAAGGGGCGGACGACCCCGGCGGTGTCCTGGCCCTGTTCGTGGCCCTTGCCGGCGACCAGTACGGTGTCGCCGGGCTCGGCGCGGGCGACCGCGGCGGCGATGGCCGCGGCCCGGTCGGCCTCCACGAGGACCTGGCCCCGCTCGTGGGCCGGGACCGAGGCGGCCCCGGTGAGCATGGTGGCCAGGATGGCCAGCGGGTCCTCGGAGCGCGGGTTGTCCGAGGTGAGTACGGCGGTGTCGGCGTAGCGGGCGGCGGCGGCGCCCATCGGGGCGCGTTTGGTGGTGTCGCGGTCGCCGCCGCAGCCGAGGACGATATGGAGCCTGCCCTTGGTGACCTTGCGCAGGGAGCGGAGCACCGATTCGACGGCGTCCGTCTTGTGCGCGTAGTCGACGACGGCGAGGTACGGCTGGCCCTCGTCCACGCGCTCCAGGCGGCCGGGGACACCGGGGACCGCGGCGACGCCGTCGGCGGCCGTCTGCGGGTCGATCCCGGCGGTGGCGAGGGTGACCACGGCGGCGAGGCTGTTGGCGACGTTGAAGGCGCCCGGCAGCGGGGCGGCGGCGGTGATCCGGCGGCCGTCCGGGGCGACGACGGTGAAGGTGGAGCGTACGGCGCCGAGTTCGACGTCCTCGGCTCGCCAGTCGGCGTCCGGATCGCCCTCGGCGGAGAAGGTGGTGACCGGTACGGTCGCCTCCGCGGCCAGCCTGCGGCCCCACCGGTCGTCGAGGTTGACCACGGCCCGGCGGCTGCGGGCGGGGGTGAACAGCGCCGCCTTCGCCCGGTAGTAGTCCTCCATGTCGGAGTGGAACTCCATGTGCTCCGGGCTGAGGTTGTTGAAGACGGCGACGTCGAAGACGCAGCCGTCGACCCGGCCGAGGACCAGGGCGTGGCTGGAGACCTCCATGGCGACCGCGTCGACGCCGCGTTCGCGCATCACGGCGAACAGGGCCTGGAGGTCGGTGGCCTCGGGTGTGGTGCGCTCGGATTTGACGCTCTCGCCGCCGATCCGGGTCTCGACCGTCCCGATGAGTCCGGCGGTGCGCCCGGCGGCCCGCAGGCCGCCCTCGACGAGATACACCGAGGTGGTCTTGCCGGAGGTGCCGGTGACGCCGATCCGGAGGAGGGTCTCGCCCGGGTTGCCGTAGACCGTGGCGGCCAGGTCGCCCATCCGGGAGCGGGGGTCGTCCACCACGAGGGCGGGCAGTCCGGCGGCCGCGGCGCGGGCGGCGCCCGCCGGGTCGGTGAGGACCGCGACGGCGCCCAGTCCGGCGGCCTGTCCGGCGAAGTCGGCGCCGTGGACGCGGGCACCGGGCAGGGCGGCGTACAGATCACCGGGGCGGACCGCCCGGGAGTCGTGGGTGATGCCGGTGACCTCGGCGGGTTCTCCGCCCTGCGGGGCCCCTGGGGTGCTCACCCCCAGCAGGGCCGCCAGCTCCGCGAGGGGCGTGGGGCGGGTCCGGTCCGGGCGGGGCGCCCCGAGCTGCGTCGGCGGGGCGGCTTCGGACGGGGAGGGCTGGGCGGGGTTTCCGTACTGATCAGGGTGGGGCACGGCGGTGAGCGTACCGGGCGGGGTGTCCGGGGGGCCAAAAGAGGTCGTCCCGGGTCCGTGGTTCCCGGGGTCGGGGGTGATCGTCGTCACTGGTGGCACTGGGATTTCCTCGGGTCTGGGTCCGGCGGCCGGTGGCGCCGGGGGTGCGTTCCGGTCAGTCGCCCGGGTCGAACGTGACGGGCAGCCCGGCGGGCTCCGCCCCGGTCGGCGGGGTCCGGAGGGTTTTCAGGGCGAACGCCATGACCTTCTGGTAGATGGGGCCGCAGATCTGACCGCCGAAGTAGCTGCCCTTGGTGGGGTTCTGGATCGCGCAGTAGACCGTGATCCGCGGTTTGTCGGCGGGGGCGAATCCGGCGAAGGAGGAGGTGTAGCCGCGGTAGCGGCCCAGCTCCGGGTCGACCCGGTTGGCGGTGCCGGTCTTGCCGGCGACGCGGTAGCCGGGGATCCGGGCCTTGGTGCCGGTGCCCTCCTCGTCGCCGACGACGGATTCCAGCATCTGCGCCAGGGTGGTGGCGGTGCGCTCGCTGACCACCCGGGTCTTCTTCGGGGCCGGGGCGGCGGTGAACCGCCCGTCGGGGCCCTTGCTGCCGCGGACCAGGGTCGGTTCGATCCGGACGCCGCCGTTGGCCACCGTGGAGTAGACGGAGGCGGCCTGGACGGCGTTCAGGGAGAGGCCCTGGCCGAAGGGGATCGTGTACTGCTGGGAGGTGGACCACTCGCCGGGCGGGGCGAGGATGCCCGGGGTCTCGCCGGGGTAGCGCAGCCCGGTGGGGCTGCCGAGGCCGAACTTCCGCAGATAGGAGTGGAGCACCCGATTGGCGGCCGCCTGCGTCTTGCCCAGCTGCCCGGTGGCGAGGATGGTGCCGATGTTGCTGGACTTGGCGAGGACGCCGTTGAGCGTCAGGTACCAGGTGGGGTGGTCGATGTCGTCCTTGAAGAGCCGGTCGCCGCGGTGCAGCCGGTTGGGGACCACCACCCGGGTGTCGGGGGTCGCGGCGCCCTCCTCCAGGACGGCGGCCATGGAGACGACCTTGGCGGTGGAGCCGGGTTCGTAGGCGTCCTGGAGCGCGGCGTTGCCGAGGGTGGCGGCGTCGGCGCGGTTCAGGTCGTTGGGGTCGAAGCCGGGGGCGTTGGCCATGGCGAGGATCTCGCCGGTCCGGGTGGACTGGACGATGACGTAGCCGCGGTCGGCCCGGGACTTCGCGACCTGGTCGGCGATGGCCTTCTGGGCGGCCCACTGGATATCGCGGTCGATGGTCAGCTCGATGTCGGAGCCGGGGACGGCGGGGGTCTCCCGGGTGCCGCCCGCGGTGGGCACCCGGCGGCCGCCGGACTGGGCGTAGGTGATCTCGCCGTCCTGCCCGGCGAGCTGCTTGTCCAGCATCGACTCCAGTCCGCCGCCGCCGCGTCCCTCGGCGTTGACGTAGCCCAGCACCCCGGCGGCGAGTTCGCCGTTCGGATAGACCCGGCGGCTGCTGGGCTCCTGGAAGACGCCCGCGAGGACGCTGACGCCCGGGCCGCCCTTCACCTTGTCGGCGCGGGCCTTCTCGGCGAAGACGCCCTTCAGGTCTTTGATCTGGTTCCACACCTGGGGGGTCTGGCGGCGGGACAGGACGGTATAGCGGGACTTGGGCGTCCGCAGCTTCTTCACCAGGTCGGGGGCGGGGACCCCGAGGATCGGGGAGAGCAGGGCGGCGGCCTGTTCGGGCGCGTCCCGGACCTTGCTCTCCTCGCGGGTGAACATCTTGGGGTCGGCGGTGATGTCGTAGGCGTCGACGCTGGTGGCCAGCGCGATCCCGGCGCGGTCGGTGATCTCCCCGCGCTCGGCGGCGAGCCGGACGCTGAGGTAGCGGCTCTTCTCCGCCTTGGCCGCGTACGCCTCGGCGTCCACGGCCTGCACCTGGAGGAGCCGGACCACGAAGGCCAGCATGACGAGGGTCAGACCGAAGCCGACGAGCCGGAGCCGGGGGCGGGGGCTGCCCAGGCGCAGGGGCTTCGTCCCGTCGCGGGGGCCGCGGGGGCCGCCGGGGCGCTGCGGTCCGGCAGTGCGCCGGGGCGCGGGCCGGGGGGACGGGCCCGGGACCCGGCCCCGGGGCGGCGGTGCGGCGTCCCGGTCGCGCGCGCCGTGGCGCGGGCGGGGTTCCTGGTGGGAAGGCACTGCGTCACCTGCCGGGGGGCGTCGGGGCCGGTTGTGCGGGCGGTTCGGCCGGGGCGGTGGGCGGGGCGGCCGGTGACCGGCCCGGGGCGGGCGCGGCCGGAGCGGTGAGCGGGGCGGGGCCGGCGGCGGGGCCCGGTGGGGCGTCCGGGTCGGTGGCCGTCCCGGACGCGGACCCGGCCGGGGAGGGCCCGGAGGCCGCGGATGCTGTGGATGCCGTGGACTCTGTGGATTCCGAGGGGGACGGTTCCGGGGGCGGTGCCGAGGCCCGGCCGGGGACGCCCCGGACCGTTCCGTCCGGATCCAGGAAGGCGGGTCCGCCGCCGGGGACCATGCCCAGTTCCGCGGCCCGGCGCTCCAGCGCGTCGGGGGCGGACCGGCCGTCCACGTCCCGCTGGAGGGCCTGCTGCTCGTCGGTCAGCTCGGTGGTCTTGCGTTTCAGCTCGCTCAGTTCGAACGAGCCCTCGTTGAGGGAGGAGTTCAGCAGCAGCAGGGTGATCAGTCCGCCGCCGAGGAGGACGACCACCAGCAGGACGAAGGGGGTACGGGCGGCGGTGCTGGGCCCCGCGGGCATCAGCTCGGCGAGTCTCGCGGCACGTCCTCTGAGCTGTTTGCCCGCTGTGCTCACCGCGTCCTCCCGTCGGCCGTGCCCCGCGCGTCAGCGGACCGCCGGGGGCACCGGCCGCCGCCCGGTCCGGCTCCCGGGACGTCCGCGGTGCGGCCGCCCGGTGCGGGACTGTGGATGGTACGACTCACCGCGCGTCCTCACGGATGCGCTCCGCCCCCCTCAGACGCGCCGGAGCGGCCCGGCGGTTCTCGGCCACCTCTTCCTCCGTCGGCAGCTCGGCGCCCCGGGTGAGCAGCTTGAGCCGGGGCTGGTACTCCTCGGGTACGACGGGCAGCCCCGGCGGTGCCGTGGTGGCGGCGCCCGCCGCCAGGACCTGCTTGACCAGCCGGTCCTCCAGGGAGTGGTACGACAGAACGGCGATCCGGCCGCCGACGGCGAGCGAGGCGACGGCCGCCGGAACGGCCCGCTCCAGCACGCTCAGCTCGCCGTTGACCTCGATCCGCAGGGCCTGGAAGGTGCGCTTGGCCGGATTCCCGCCGGTGCGCTTGGCGGCCTGGGGCAGGGCGTCGCGGATCAGCTGGACCAGTCTGGCGCTGGTGGTGAAGGGCTCCTTCTGCCGCTCCCGGACGACGGCGGAGACGATCCGCTTCGCCTGCTTCTCCTCGCCGTACATCCGCAGGATCCGCACCAGCTCGCCGGGGGCGTAGGTGTTGAGGACCTCGGCGGCGGAGACCCCGGTCGTCTGGTCCATCCGCATGTCCAGCGGGGCGTCCTGGGCGTAGGCGAATCCGCGGTCGGCCTCGTCGAGCTGCATGGAGGAGACCCCGAGGTCGAAGAGGACGCCCTGGACCCGGGGGACGGAGAGCCGTTCGAGCACCTCGGGCAGCTCGTCGTAGACCGCGTGGACCAGCGTGGCCCGGTCGCCGAACGGAGCGAGGCGTTCGGCGGACAGTCGGAGGGCCTCCGGGTCGCGGTCCAGCGCGATCAGGCGTACGGCGGGGAACCGGGTCAGCAGCGCCTCGCTGTGCCCGCCGAGGCCGAGGGTGCAGTCGACGACGACGGCCTCCCGGTCCCCGGGCGCTTCGAGGGCGGGGGCCAACAGGTCCAGGCACCGCTGGAGCATTACCGGGACGTGTCGGGTATTGCTCAAGGGGCCCTCTCAGGATCCGGCGCGGGGCTGGTGCGACCGGCGAGCTGAACAGGAAGGCCGAGCCGTGCGCAGTCCGCACACGCGGGGAAGTACAGAAAATACGGAAGGAGTACCGGACGGAACTGCGGAGTCCGCCGGACGGTACCGGACGTGCGTCGTGGAGCGGGTCGCGCCGGTGGACTGCGCGCCACTCTAGTCCACCGCCCACCCCGGTCAATCAACCGGTTGACGGCGTGGCGCGGCCCCCCTCCACCCCCCTGATTCACCCGCACGGAGGGCCGCCGGTCCCCTCTGTGGGTTACCTCACAACAAGCGCTGTTGATGTTCTTTGTCCACTCTCACGACGCGCCCCGGGCGCCGCCGCCCGTTACCGTCGTCGACATGACGACTTCCGCGCACCCCTCCCCCGGCACGACGCGTACCGGCGGACCGGTCACCGATCGCCTCGTGGAGGCGAATCAGCGCTATGCCGCCGACTTCAAGGACCCCGGGATGGACGCCCGTCCCGTACTGCAGGTGGCGGTTGTCGCCTGCATGGACGCCCGGCTGGACTTGCACTCCGCGCTCGGGCTCGAACTGGGCGACTGCCACACCATCCGCAACGCGGGCGGAGTCGTCACCGACGACGTCATCCGTTCCCTGACCATCAGCCAGCGGGCGCTGGGCACCCGCAGCGTGATCCTCATCCACCACACCGGCTGCGGCCTGGAGTCGCTGACCGAGGACTTCCGGCACGAACTGGAGGACGAAGTGGGACAGCGTCCGCCGTGGGCGGTCGAGGCGTTCCGCGACGTCGACCAGGACGTACGCCAGTCGATGCAGCGGGTGCGGACCTCGCCGTTCCTGCGGCACACCGACGATGTCCGCGGCTTCGTCTTCGATGTGAAGACCGGCCTCCTGCGGGAGATCGAACCGGCGCAGTAGCCCCCCCTCGGCCCCGACCCGCCCCGCCGGAGCGTTCCGGCGGGGCGGCGGCGTTCCCGGGGCCGCCCCGGCCGGCGGCGGAGAGCGGAAGCGGCGCCCCCGGAACCGATCCCGGGGTGATCAACGTGTGAGGAGTGTGCGTGTGACGCGTCGAACACCGCGGGAAAAACTCGCTAATCAGACAAAACGCCGGTGGTTGTCCACAGGCGAGTGACACGACACGCCGACGGCAACAAGAATGCCGTTACGGGCACCCCCCGGGAACAGAACGGGGATCGGTGCCTCGGGGTGGGCCGGGCCAAGTGTGTCCCCGGCCGGAACGGGCCGAGGAGGGCCGGGGTGACGACCTATGACGAGCGAGCTGGTCTCACGGATCTGACCGCGATCGCGGATCGTGTCCGCAGGTCGGTGGAGAGCGTGATCGAGGGCAAGCCGGAGGTCGTACGGCTGTCGCTGACCGTCCTGCTGGCCGAGGGGCATCTGCTGATCGAGGACGTGCCGGGCGTGGGCAAGACCATGCTGTCGAAGACGCTGGCGCGGTCGCTCGACTGTTCGGTGCGGCGGATCCAGTTCACACCGGACCTGCTGCCGTCCGACATCACCGGTGTCTCGGTCTTCGACCAGCAGCGGCGGGACTTCGAGTTCAAGCCGGGGGCGATCTTTGCCCAGTTCGTGATCGGCGACGAGATCAACCGGGCCTCGCCGAAGACGCAGTCGGCGCTGCTGGAGTCGATGGAGGAGGGCCAGGTCACCGTCGACGGGATCACCTACGAACTGCCCAGCCCCTTCATGGTGGTCGCCACCCAGAACCCGGTGGAGATGGAAGGCACCTATCCGCTGCCCGAGGCCCAGCGCGACCGCTTCATGGCCCGGGTGTCCATCGGCTATCCCAGCGCGGACGCCGAGCTGCGGATGCTGGGGATCCACGGCGGGGTGTCCCCGCTGGACGACCTCCAGCCGGTGGCCCACGCCCATGACATCGTCAAGCTGATCGAGGCCGTGCGCCAGGTGCACGTCGCCCAGTCCGTCCAGCGGTACGCGGTCGAACTGGTCGCCGCCACCCGCAGCCATCCGGACCTCCGGCTGGGCGCCTCCCCGCGCGCCACCCTGCACCTGCTGCGCGCCGCCAAGGCGGAGGCCGCGCTCAGCGGCCGGGACTACGCCCTGCCGGACGACGTCCAGGCGCTGGTGGTGCAGGTGCTGTCGCACCGGCTGCTCCCGACCGCGCAGGCCCAGCTCAACCGCAGGACCGCCGAGCAGGTCGTGCTGGACATCCTCCAGCGGACCCCGGTCCCGGCGGCCGACGGCACCGAGACCGCCTTCGGCACGGGCGGCCGGGGAGCGCAGCTCTACGGCCAGCGGCCCGGCGGCCGGCGGCTGTGATGCCGGCCCGGGATTCCGGTGCGGCCGGCGGAGTACGGCCCGCGGGCGACGAGGAGGGCCCGGGGCGGGCACCGGACGACCGGGGCAAGGGGGCGGTACGGATCGCCCTGGCCGGGCTCACCACGCGCGGCCGGTCCTTCGTCGCCGCCGGGATCGCCGCCGGGGTGTGCGCCTACGTACTCGGGCAGGAGGACCTGCTGCGGGTCGGACTGCTGCTGGCCGTCCTCCCCCTGGTCTGCGCCACCGTGCTCTACCGCACCCGCTACCGGGTGGCGGGCAGCCGTCGGCTCACCCCCGCCCGGGTGGCCGCCGGTTCGGAGGCCCGGGTGCACCTGCGGATGGACAATGTGTCCAAGCTGCCCACCGGACTGCTGATGCTCCAGGACCATGTGCCCTATGTGCTGGGTCCCCGGCCGCGGTTCGTCCTGGACAAGCTGGAGCCGGGCGGCCGGCGCGAGGTGTCGTACCGGGTCCGCTCCGATCTCCGCGGCCGCTACCCCCTGGGCCCCCTCCAGCTGCGGCTGAACGATCCGTTCGGCATGTGCGAGCTGACCCGCTCGTTCAGCGCCTTCGACCTGCTCACCGTGGTGCCGCGGACCGAGGAACTGCCGGCCGTTCCGCTGCTGGGCGACGGCGCGGGCCAGGGCGACGGGCGGCTGCGCTCCCTCGCCCTCGCCGGTGACGACGACATCATTCCCCGCCCCTACCGCCACGGGGACGACCTGCGCCGGGTCAACTGGCGCTCGACCGCGCGCTTCGGCGAGCTGATGGTGCGCCGCGAGGAGCAGCCGCGGCGGGCCCGCTGCACGGTCCTGCTGGACACCCGCGGTATCGCCTATCTGGGCGCGGGCCCGGACGCCGCCTTCGAATGGGCGGTCTCCGGAACCGCCTCCGTACTGATGCACCTGCTGACCCAGGGGTACGCGGTCCGGCTGCTGACGGACGAGGGCAGTCCGCTGCCCGGGGACTCCGCCGCCCGGACGGGCGGGGCCTCCGGAGCGGCCGCGGAGTCGGCCGAATCGGCGGGCCTGCTGCTGGACCTGCTGGCGGTCGTCGACCACTCCGAGGGAGAGGGCTTCGAAGCCGCGCAGGAGTCGCTCCGCGACGGCACCGAGGGGCTGCTGGTCGCCTTCCTGGGCGACCTCGACGGGGAGGAGGCGGCTCAGGTGGCGCGGCTGCGGCAGCGCGGCGCGACCGCCGTCGCCTTCCTCCTCGACAGTGAGACATGGACGACGGGCGGGGCGATGAGCGGGGAATCCGGAGAGGCGCTGCGCGTACTGCGCGAGGCGGGCTGGACTGCGGTGCCGGTGGCGCCCGGCGCGGCACTGCCCGCGCTCTGGGAGCAGGCCGCCCGGGACCGGGCCGAGGCGCTCGGCGGCCCGGCCGCACCCGGGGCCGCCGGGCCCGCGATGACCTCGGGGGGGCGCTGATGAGCGGCCGGGGACGGCTCGCGCTCTGCGCCTTTGCCGCGACACTGATGGCGGCGAGCGCCATGCTGCCGCTGGTCGACTCCGCGGGCTGGCTGGTGCAGGCCGCCTTCCTGCTGGCGGTCCAGAGCGGGGCCGGCGCCCTGGCCCGGCGGCTGCCGCTGCCCGCCGCGCTGACCGTGGCGGCCCAGGCCGTCACCGGGCTGCTGCTGCTCACCGTGGTCTTCGCCGGGGACCGGGCGCTGTTGGGGGTGCTGCCGGGGCCGGACACCCTGGCCCGGTTCGGAGAGCTGCTGAGCACCGGCGGCCAGGACATCGAGCGGTACGCGATACCTGCGCCCGCGTCCGAGGGCATCCGGCTGATGCTGGTCGCCGGGGTGCTGGCGATCGGGCTGATGGTCGACACCATCGCGGTGACGTTCCGCAGCGCGGCCCCCGCCGGGCTGCCGCTGCTCGCGCTCTACTCGGTGGCCGCCGGGCTGGCCGGGGGCGCCGCCAGCGCCCTGTGGTTCCTGCTCGCGGCCTCCGGCTATCTGCTGCTCCTGCTGGCGGAGAGCCGGGACCGGCTCTCCCAGTGGGGCCGGGTCTTCGCGGGGACCCCGTCGGCCCCGGTGCGGGGGGAACGGGCCCTGGGCAGGGGTACTCCGGGGGCCCCGGTGCGCACCGGGCGCCGGATCGGGGCGCTGGCCCTGGGTGTCGCCCTGGTGGTGCCGCTGGCGCTGCCCGCGCTCGACGGCGGTCTGCTGTCCGACCTCGACGGGGGCGACGGCTCCGGATCGGGCGGCGGCACGATCAACGCGGTCAACCCGATGGTGTCCCTCCAGAACAATCTGAACCAGCCCGCCGAGCGCGAGTGGCTGCGCTACCGGACGAACGCCGGGGACACCAGCGGTCTGTATCTGCGGCTGGTCGCCCTCGACCGGTTCGACGGATCCCGGTGGCTGACGTCCGAACGCGATGTCGAGGACCTGCCCGGCCAGATGCCGCGGCCCGAAGGGCTCAGCTCCTCGGTCCGCGCGCAGGAGGTCGAGACCCGGATCACCGCGGCCGGGTCGTTCGCCCAGGAGTGGCTGCCGATGCCGTATCCGGTGACCTGGGTGGAGGCCGGGGGGAAGTGGCGCTTCGAGCCCGAGGGGCGCACCCTCGTCGGCGACCGGGGGCAGAACACGCGGGGCTTGGAGTACACGGTCCGCAGTCTGCTGGTGCAGCCGACGGCCCAGCAGCTGGCGACGGCCCCGGCCCCGCCCGCCGCCCTGGTCTCCGAGTACACCCGGCTGCCCGCGTCGCTCCCGAAGGTCGTGGCGGACACCGCCCGGCAGGTCACCAAGGGGGCCGAGAGCGACTACCAGGCCGCCGTGAAGCTCCAGGAGTGGTTCACCAGCACCGGGGGCTTCCGCTACGACACCGATGTGAACTCGGGCAGCGGCCCGGGGGCCATGGCCCGCTTCCTCCGGGACAAGGAGGGCTTCTGCGTCCACTTCTCCGCCGCCATGGCGGCGATGGCGCGGTCGCTGGGCATTCCGGCCCGGGTCGCGGTCGGCTTCACCCCGGGCACCGCGCGCGGTGACGGCTTTATGTCGGTGAGCAACCGCAATGCCCACGCCTGGCCCGAGCTGTACTTCGAGGGGGTGGGCTGGACCCGCTTCGAGCCGACGCCGAGCATCGGCACGGCCCCCGACTACACCCTCCCGGACGCGCCGTCCGACGGTGAGTCCTCGGCGCCCCAGCAGCCGGAGGAGACCGCTTCTCGGGCTCCCGCGCCGACGGCGTCCGCCGAGGACACCTGCCCGGCGGACGCCCGGCTGCGCGGCGAGTGCGACACCAGCGCCGCGCCCGGGGACGCCGCGGCCACGGGCTCGGGCGGATCGTCGTCCTGGGGGCCGCTGCTGCTCGTGCCCGCCGTGGCGGCGCTGCTTCTGCTGCCGCTGCTGCCGCTGCTCTGGCGGACCCGGATGACGGCCCGGCGGCTGGGTTCCCGGGGCCGTACCGGCGAGGACACCGCCGAGCGGGCCCTGCTGGCCTGGCGGGAGGTGACCGATACGGCGTGGGATCACGGGATCCTCCCGGACGAGTCGCTCACCGCCCGCCGGTCGGCCGTGCGGATCGTGCTGCTGGGCAGGCTGGACGGGGCGGCGGCGGATTCGGTGCACCGGGTCGCCGGTGCGGTCGAGCAGGTGCTGTACGCGCAGGAGCCCCGCCCGGTGCCCGGGCTCGTCGACGACGTGGCCCGGGTGCGGGCCGGTCTCGCGGCGGGTGCGGGCCGGTGGGAGCGGATCCGGGCCAGGCTGTTCCCCCGCTCCGCCGTCCGGGTGCTCTGGGCGCTCTCGGCCCGCCGGTCGGCGCTGGCCGGACGGCTCCGCGACCGCACCGGCGCCTGGGCCGACCGCCTGCCGGCCGGTCCGCGCCGGGCCCTGGGCCGCCGGGGCTGATACGCCGTGTCTCCGGGGCCGGAGAGTACTTCTCCGGCCCCGGAGGGGTGCCCTCCGGGCCGGGAGGGGTGTGCTCGCCCGGCCGGGAGGGGTGCTCGCCCGGCCGGGAGGGGTGCTCGCCCGGCCGGGACGGAAGGGGAGGCCGGGGGCACCCGGCTTCCCGCTTCGCGGACACACGGGTCGTCTCCCGGGCCACCGGGCGCAGGGTGACGGGGACGGGTGACGGGATGCGAAGACCCCGTCACCACGGGGTGACGGGGTCGGAAGAGAGCGTTCCGCGCCGGAGGACCGGAGGCCGGTTCCGGGCGGTGGTGTCCGGTGGGCACACCGGACGACGGCTCCGCCTCAGGGGCGGCGGCGTTCAGTGGCCCTGTTCGTCACGGCGGCGCTGCCACCGCTCCTCGATGCGGTTCATCATCGACTTGCGCTGACCGGTCCTGCGGGGATGGCGACGACCGCCGCCCGCGCCTGCCGGCGCGTCCCCCGGGGTCGGCTTCTCACCCGGCTTGGGCGCTTTGCGCCAGCCGGTGACCGCAAGGGCTGCACAGCCCAGCATGACGAGGAAACCCACCACGCTGATCCAGATCTGCTGTGCGACCATTCCGGCCATGAGGAGCGCGATACCCACCAGGAAGCCGGCAGTCGCCTGGTAGACCCGTCGCCGGGTGTACGTACGCAGCCCGCTTCCCTCAAGCGCTGTCGCGAATTTGGGATCTTCGGCGTACAGCGCTCGCTCCATCTGCTCGAGCATTCGCTGCTCGTGCTCCGAGAGCGGCACGGAGTCCTCCTAGTCGTCGGCCGCGGGGGCGACCGTTTGCGGCCCTTTCAGGATAGGCAGGGAATCGCCCCCGTGAAACCCGCCCTCTATGTCAGTACGTCAAATCGCTGGTTCGGGCCGCCACGGCGGCTCGGCTGCTGAGACGTTGATTCCCCGGCCTCCGATCCGTCATGCCGGACGGTGTCCCTCGATCATACGGTGCGAACGACTCGTTCGGGGGGTCCGCGGCGTACTCCGTCTGCGGTTGCGCCGCTGATCAGCCCGGCTTCCGCGCCAGCACATGGAGCTGGGTGGCCACGGAGTGGAAGGCGGGCAGCTCGGCGGCGGCGGCTTCCAGGGCGAGCAGCGAGTCCAGGGCCCCCGGCTGGGTGTCCACGAGCACCCCCGGGACCAGATCCGCGAAGACCCGCACCCCGTGGACGGCACCCGGTTCGGCCCCGGCGTTCCGGGCCAGCTCGGACAGCTGTTCGGCGGTGAAGCGGCGGGGCACCGGGTCGCTCTCGCCCCAGCGGCCCGCGGGGTCGCCGAGGGCCCGGTGGGCCTCGGCGAAGTGTCCGGCGAGCGCGCGGGCCACCACGGCACCGCCGAGTCCGGCGGCGAGCAGGCTCAGGGCCCCGCCCGGCCGCAGTGCGTCCACCGCGTTGCGCACGCCTTCCGCCGGGTCGTCCACGTACTCCAGAACACCGTGGCAGAGGACCGCGTCGTAGCCCCCGGGCGCGACGACCTCGAAGAGGCCGTGGACATCGCCCTGGACGCCCTGGACCAGATCGGCGACCCCGGCCTCGGCGGCCCGGCGCTCCAGCGCGAACAGGGCGTTGGGGCTGGGGTCGACGACGGTGACCCGGTGGCCGAGCCGGCCCAGCGGCACGGCGAAGGAGCCGCTGCCGCCACCGGTGTCGAGGATGTCGAGCACGGGTGATCCGACGGACTCGGCCCGGCGGTCGATGGCCTCCTTCAGCACCTCCCACACGACGGACGTACGGAGGGAGGCGCGGGGCGAGCGCGTCGGGGTCTCCCCACGGGGGGCCTGGTCCGGCACGGCAGTTGACTCCTCGGACGGTGGCGGTCCGGTCGCGCGGGGCGGTCCGGACGGGCGGCGGGCGGTCTGCGGTCGGCGGCGCCGGGCTGGATGTCCGGCAGGCCGACATACCCCACCCTATGGCCTCGCCCGCCGGGTACCGCGCCTCCGCCCCGGCGGGGACGCGACACCCCCGTACGCGGGGAGCCCGGCCTTGCCCCGCGACTCCGCCCCGCCGGGGATACGGCGCCGGGGCGGGGATACGGCCCCGGACGGAAGAGCCGGACCCGGCGGGGACACGGCACCAGGACGGGGAAGCCGGATGCCGCGCGGCGCGCCCGCCCTGTACCGGCCCGGGGCGGGGCGGCAGGGAGGCCCGGCGCGGCATCCGCCCGGCCGGGTGCCGCGGCGCGGCGCCGGTCCGGGCCGTGCGCATCAGCTTGCCCGGTTGCCCGCCCCGCTCGCCGGAGGAGGGGGCTCCGGTCTCGGCCGGGGCAGCACCGGCTGGAGCATCAGCAGCCGTTCGGCGAGGCGGAGGAAGACCTCCACGTCATGGAGCAGGCGCTCGGCGTCCTCCGGGCCGGCCGCCCCGCGGATACCGGCTTCGGCGCGGGCCCGCCGGGCCGCGCCCGCCGCGAAGTGGGCGCTCCACTCGGACAGCTCCGGGGCGGACTCGGGAAGCAGCTCCCAGGCGCTGCGGATGGCCGCGCGGCGGCCGCGGCGGGGTGGGGTGCCGCCGGCCGCCGGGGCCGGGCCGTCGGGGTATCCCCGGGCGGCGAGCACCGCGGCGGCCGTCCGCAGGGCGGCCAGATGGGCGGTGGCATAGCGCTCGTTGGGCGTGTCGAGGCCGGCGGCCTCCGCCAGGCAGGCGCGGGCCTGGGCGAGCAGATCGAGAGCGGCCGGCGGGGCGGAGGCACGCCGCGGAACGGGGTGCACATCGCTCGCGGGCCCGGTCAGTGAGGGGACAGGGCCGGTGGCGCGGCGCCGGTGGGCGGCAGCCGCGTGGTGACGGGCCATGACGAACCTCCTGTCGTCGTGTGACGGCTCAGTGGCCGTAGGTGTCCATGGTGGCTGCCACCACTGACAATCCGCTCCGACCTGCGGTTTTGTGCCCGATCTTGGTTCGCGATACTTTTTGCACTGACTGGTCAGTTCAAAAACTGGCCGAACAGCTCCGGAGGGGGAGAGCACGTGAACAGCCCGGGAGGGGCGGCCGTCGTCGCCGAGGGCTTCGGAGTGAAGGGGCCGCGGGGCTGGGCCTTCCGCTCGGTGGACATCGACGCCGCGCCCGGCTCCCTGATCGCCGTCGAGGGCGCGTCCGGTTCCGGCCGTACCTGTCTGCTGCTGGCGCTCACCGGGCGGATGCGCCCCACCGAGGGCCGGGCCGTGGTCGGCGGGCACACCCTGCCCCACGGGATGGCGGCCGTACGCCGGATCAGCGCCCTCGGCCCCGTACCGGGGGTCAGCGATCTCGACCCGGCGCTCACGGTCGACGAGCACCTGTACGAGCGGGCCCTGCTCCGGCGCCGCTACGACGACTCCTTCCGGTCCCTGCTGCGCCCGCGCGCCGAACGCGCCGGGCGGGCCCGGCGCCGCATCGACGAGGCGCTGGCCACGGCCGGTCTCGACCCGGCGTCGCTGGTCAAGGAGGGGCGTACCGCGGTACGCGATCTGGAGCGGACGGAGGCGCTGCGGCTGTCGGTCGCGCTGGCGCTGATCGGCCGCCCGGCCCTGCTCGCCGTGGACGACACCGATCTGAAGCTTCCGGACGGCGACCGGGGTGCCGCGTGGACCCTGCTGCGGTCCGTCGCGGACACCGGCACCACCGTCCTCGCCGTGTGCAGCCAGGCGCGGACCGACCTGTGCACCGCCGTCGTCCGAACGGAATCGGATACGGGCGCGGAAACAGCCGCGGAAACAGCCGCCGCATCGGAGTCGGCCGCGGACCGGCCGGACGACGGTGCCGGTGCCGGTGCCGGTGCCGGTGCCGGTAACAACGAGGGGGAGGGGACGGCCGATGCGCTCGCCGAAACTGGCCGCGCTTGAGCTCAAGCGGTTCGGACGGGGCAGGCTGCCCCGGGCCGCGATCATCTCGGTGGTCCTGCTGCCGCTGCTGTACGGCGCGCTCTACCTCTGGTCCTTCTGGGATCCGTACGAACAGCTCGACCGGATCCCGGTCGCCCTGGTCAACGACGACAAGGGGGCCACCACCGACGGCGAGAAGGTCACCGCGGGCGACGAGATCGCGGAGGGCCTGCGCGACAGCGACGTCTTCTCCTGGCACGAGGTCGGCGCGGCCGAGGCCCGCAAGGGCGTCGAGGACGGGACGTACTACCTGTCCCTCACCGTACCCGGCGACTTCAGCAGCAGGGTCGCGTCCGGCGCGGGCGACTCCCCCGGGACCGGCGCCCTCCAGGTGCGGACCAACGACGCCAACAACTACATCGTGGGACAGATCTCCCGGACCGTCTTCGCGGAGGTGCGCACGGCCGCCTCCACCAAGGCGTCCCGTTCCTTCCTCGACCGGATCTTCATCTCCTTCTCGGACATCCACGACCGGACCGAGAAGGCCGCCAAGGGCGCCGACGAGCTGAAGGGCGGCATCGGGAAGGCGAAGAAGGGCTCCGCCGATCTGGCCGACGGGCTGAGGAACGCCGAGGACAGCGCCGGAAAGCTGTCCGGCGGGCTGAGCAGGCTGACCCGCGGGGCGAGCGAACTGGAGTCCGGCTCCCGGAAGATCGCCGAGGGCACCCGTACCCTCGCCGACAAGGTGAACGGCCTCACCGGCACCCGTCTCGACGACGGCGGGGCGGCGATCGGCGCGACCGCCCGCCAGGTCTCCGAGGCCTCCGGGTCCCTGCGCGGACAGCTCGGCCGGCTGACCGGGACGGCCCCGCCCGCCGAGGCCCGGGCCCGGACGTCGGCGGACGAGCTGACGGAGCTGTACGGGACGGAGTGCGAGCGGGCCGCGGCCCCCGACCCGGAGCTCTGCCCGGCACTCCAGCGCGCCCGGGACTCGGCGACCGAGGTCCGTACGGTCGCCGAGCGCTTCGGCACCCTGCTCGACGGCGAGCAGACCGGCCTCAAGCAGCTCGACACCCGGCTGGCCGACCTCCAGAAGAAGTCCGCCGAGCTGGCGGAGAGCGCGCCGAAGCTGGGCAGCGACCTCAAGGCGGCCGTCTCCCGTGTCAACGCCCTCGACGCCGGGGCGAAGAAGGTCGCCGAAGGCGCGGCCGGCCTGCACAGCGGACTGACGAAGGCCACCTCCGGCTCCGCCGAGCTCGACTCCGGGGTGGGCAGGCTCAGGACGGGCGCCGGAAATCTCGACGGCGGGCTGTTCAAGCTGGTCGACGGCTCGGCCGAACTGGCGACCGGGCTCAGCGACGGAGCGGCGAAGATCCCCGACTACGAGCAGGCGGACCGCGAGCGCCGGACCGAGGTCATGGCCGACCCGGTGAAGCTGGCCAGCAGCTCCCTGCATACCGCGCCCAACTACGGCACCGGTTTCGCCCCGTACTTCATCCCGCTCGCCCTCTGGGTCGGCGCCATGGTCGCCTACATGATCGTCCAGCCGATGAACCGGCGTGCCCTGGCCGCCGGGGCGTCCGCCGGGCGGATCGCGCTCGCGGGCTGGCTGCCGGTGCTCGCCATCGGGCTGGCCCAGGTCGCCGTCCTGATGTCGGTCCTGCACTGGGGGCTGGGCCTGGACCCGGTGCACGGCGTGGCGACGGTCGCCTTCCTGGCCCTGGCCGTCGGCTGCTTCGCGGCGATCATCCAGTGGCTGAACGCCCGGTTCGGGGCGGCCGGACGGATCCTGGTCCTCGCGGTGCTGATGCTCCAGCTGACCTCGGCCGGCGGCACCTATCCCGTACAGACCAGCCCCGGCTTCTTCAACGCGATCCATCCGTTCCTGCCGATGACCCATGTGGTGGAGGCGCTGCGGAGACTGATCACCGGCGGCCCCACCGGGCCGGTGTGGCAGGCCGCCGCGGTCCTGCTGCTCTTCACCGCGGGGGCCCTGGCGCTCACCGCGCTGACGGCACGCCGCAAGCAGGTCTGGACGCTGGACCGGCTCCATCCGGAGCTGAGCCTGTGACCCCCCGCCTTCCCGTACGGCCGCCGGCGGCCGCCCGGACCGTGCCGATATCACCAGTTGAGACCGTACGGGAAGGCGGTCCGTGAAACGTACGGGACCTGTGAGAATCGACACCATGGACGCCATGGACAGCACCAGCACCCGCCGCCGGGCGACCCGGGCCAAGCTCTACGAAGCCGCGGTGACCCTCATAGCCGAGCAGGGCTTCTCCGCCACCACCGTGGACGAGATCGCCGAGCGCGCCGGAGTGGCCAAGGGCACGGTCTACTACAACTTCAAGAGCAAGACCGAGCTGTTCGAGGAGCTGCTGCGGTACGGGGTCGGGCTGCTGACCGCGTCCCTCCGGACGGCCGCCGAGGAGACGGCGGAGCGCGGTGGCTCCAAGGTCGAGGCGCTGGACGCGATGATCCGGGCCGGACTGGTCTTCATCGACCGCTATCCGGCCTTCACCCAGTTGTTCGTCGCCGAGCTGTGGCGGACCAACCGGGCCTGGCAGGAGACCCTGCTGGTGGTGCGGCAGCAGGCGGTCGCGGTGGTGGAGCAGGTACTCGCCGATGCCGTCGAGGAGGGCGAACTCAGCGCCGAGATCGATATCTCGCTGACCGCGGCGGCGCTGGTCGGGATGGTGCTGGTGGCCGCCCTGGACTGGCAGTCCTTCCAGCCGGGCCGTTCGCTGGACGAGGTGCACGCGGCGCTGTCGCGGCTGCTGCACGGGCGGGTCGGCGGGCGCTGATCCGGGACGGTCCGGGCGTACGGAGCGGGCCGGGCGCGGTGCGGGGGCGAGTCCGGTGCCGGGTGTACAACACCGTACGGACCCGGCCTCCGGGACGGCGGCCGGAACGCAGGACGGTGCCGGTCCGCCCCGGCCCGCTGTCCCGGCCCGGGCGGACCGGCACTCGGCCGTTCCCCCTGTTCCCCCGATTTCCCCCCTGTTCCCCCCTTTTCTCACTGCACCGGAAGTCCGTCTCCCCCGAGACCCCCCGTGGACTCCCGACCCCCGTAACCGCTGTTCCCCCGCGGTCGAGGAAAACCTCCGGAGAGGTCCTCCTCCCTGCACCCCGTTCCCTCGGGGGGAGCGCCGTTCCGCAGCCCCGTGCCGGCGGTACCGGCCCTCTCCCCTTCGGTGGTTCCACTCTCCCGCGCGGCGGGGTCCCGCCCCATCCGCGTACCTACTCATCTGCCGCGCTAGGTACGCATACTCAGACCTCCGCAGTCACACCCGCCACAGAGTGAGTGCGCCGCCGGGGCCGTCCGGGCGGCTGACCGGATGGTCGGCGCGGGTCGATAGAGTCGGGGTCATGGCAAGGATTGCGGTGATCGGCGCCGGAATGGGCGCAATGGCGGCGGCCGCGCGGCTGGCCGTGGCCGGCCACCGGGTGACGGTGTACGAGCGCTCGGAGACGTACGGCGGCGCGCTGGGCGTGCTGGAGCGGGACGGCTTCGCCTTCGACACCGGCCCCGGGCTGGTCCATCTCCCCGCGGTCTGGCGCGATCTCTTTCTGAAGACCGGCAAGGAACCGCTGGAGCAGTGCGTCGGGCTGGTCCCGGTCTCGCCCGCGAGCCGTCATCTCTTCGCCGACGGCACCGCCGTGGCACTGCCGGACGCCTCCCGGGCCGGAATCGTCTCCGCGCTCGACGGGGCGCTCGGCGGGGACGCGGGCGGCCGGTGGGGCGAGTTCCTCGGCCGGGCCCGCGACGCCTGGGACCGCTCCCGCCGTCCGCTGCTGGAGGAACCGCTCTGGTCCGACTGGCAGGTGCTGGAGCGCGACCCCTATCCGGCGCTCCGGAAGCGGACCTTCCTGCGCAGCCGCCGGGCGTCGACCGTGGCCGGGGTGGGCGATCTGGAGCTGGCCGACCCCCGGCTGGCGACGCTCTTCTCCTGGTACGCCCTGGCGTACGGCCTCGACCCGAGGCACGCTCCGGCGGGCGCCGCCCTGCTGCCGTACATGGAGCAGACCTTCGGCACCTGGTACGTGGCGGGCGGGGTGCGGGAGCTGGCCCGCGCGGTGTACGAGCGGTGCCGCAAGCGCCGGGTGGAATTCTCCTTCGGCACCGAGGTGGCGTCGGTCACCGTACGGGAGGGCCGGGCGGCCGGAATCGTCCTCGCGGACGGCACCGCCGTCGAGGCGGACCATGTGGTCGCGGGAGCGGACACGGCGGCGCTGCTGACCCCGGGCGGCGCCGGGGCGCTCTGGCAGGACGGGGACGTCGGGCTCTCGGACCGGGTACCGCCCGGCCGGTTCACGGTCCTGCTGGCGCTGCGGGGTGCGGCCGGGGAGGGTACGGCCCACCGTACGGTGGTGCACTCCCCCGACACCGCGGCGGAGGCGGCGGCCGTCTTCGGCGGCGGGCTCGCCGACCGGCCCACGGTGACGGTTCTGCGGCCGGGCGATCCCCGGACCCGTCCCGACGGTGCCCACGAGGCCGTCACCCTGACCGCGACGGTCGCCGGGCACCGTGCCCCGGGCTCTCCGGGGGCCGGACCCGACTGGACCGACAAGGCCCTGCGCGAACGGTACGCGGAGCTGCTGGCCGACACCGTCGCCGCGGCCGACCCGGACTTCGGCGGACCGGGCGCGCTGCGGGAGCGGCTGCTGTGGCGGGAGATCCTGACGCCCGCGGAGACGGGGGCACTGCCCGCCCCGGCGCTGGCCGGTCCCGGGGGCCGCTGGCTGCACCCGGGGAACGCCACCCGGGTGCCGGGGCTGTATCTCGTCGGCGGCCGGGCCCATCCGGGCGGCGGCCTCGCCCATGCGGGGATGTCGGGGGCGCTGGTGGCGGGGCTGATCGTGGAGGGCGCGGGGTTCCGCGGCTCGCAGTGAGCGGGCGGGCCGGGAGGCCCGCACCGGGCACGGGCCGTAAAGGGGACGGGCCCGCCGGATGTCCGGCGGGCCCGTCCCCTTTGGCGCTCGCTTCCGCACTGCCCTCCGGATCCGGCCCGGATCCGGGTCCCGCGGGTCAGTAGCGGTACTGCTGCTGGTCGTTGTCGTATCCGGGGCCGTGGCCCTGGGGACCTCCGTAGTCGTACGGGGGCTGTTCACCGGGTCCCGGCTGATGACCGGTGTCGGTGTCCCGCTGCTGGGGCACCCACACCCCGCCGGGCGGTGTGTCCGTGAGCCCGTCCTGCGGGTAGTAGCCGGCGGGGTCCTGCGAGCCGTACGGCTGGGGGTTGCCGAAGCTGTCGTAGCCGCCCTCGTACGGGGCGAACTCCTGCTGGGCGCCGCCCACATAAGGGTCGGAGTAGGCGGGGTACTGCTGCTGGTCCTGGCCGAAGTCGTAACCGCCGGGGGCTCCCGCGGGGGCCTCGGGGGCCTGCTGGCCGCCGTAGTAGGGGGCGTAACCCCCGTCGTAGGAACCGCCGTCCGGGGCTCCGTCCGGCAGGATCACCTCGTCCTGGGCCTGCACCGTGGGCATATAGGCGGTGTCGCTGTAGACGCCGTACTGACCGGTCTCGTCCGGCATCGGCTGCGGCTCGTACACCGAGCCGGGGACGCCCGGCGCGCCGGCGCCCGCGAGCACCCCCACATCGGGGGTGGCCGGGAAGCCGTCGGGGGTGGCCGGGAAGCCGTGGCCCGGGGTTTCCGCCAGGTCCGGCATGTCCGGCAGGTCCGGGCCGTCGGTGCGGGGCGTGCCGTACGCGTCCCGGGGTCCGGGCTCCGCCGCGGGGGCCGCGGCCGCCCGGCGGGCCTCCTTCACGCCGTCCCTGCGGCGGCGGCTGGCGCCCGGCCGGCCGCCGATCGCCCAGCCGGTGGAGAAGCCCTTCCGGAAGGAGAGCGTCACATATGTCTGCCCCACGGCGAAGGCGATCGCGCCGAGGGCGATGACCACCCGGGAGGCCACCAGCACGCCCAGGACGACCGTGAGGAAGCCGCCGAAGGCGAGCAGCCGCCAGCGCAGCCGTGCCTTGTACTGGAGCAGTACCTCACCCAGCAGCCACAGCGCCACGACGCCGAAAGCGATGTAGAGGACCGTAAGACCCATCCCCGCCCCTCTCTTCCGGCCGTCGTCGGGTACGGCCGGTCACACCTGCTCGTGCAGTCCGAGATTCTCGTAGATCTCGAGCGTCGCCGTGGAGTTGTTGAGGGTGATGAAGTGCAGCCCCGGCACACCCTCCGAGAGCAGCTCCGCGCAGAACTCCGTTGCGAACTCGATACCTATGGAGCGTACAGCGGCGGGATCGTCCTTGACCGCGAGGATCCGTTCTTTCAACTCGGCGGGAATCGCCGCGTTGCTGAGCTGAGCGAATCGTTCCAGTTGTCCCGTACTGGTGATGGGCATGATCTCGGGGATGATCGGGGTGTCGCAGCCTGCTGCCGCCACCCGGTCACGGAGCGTCAGATAGTCCGCGGGGCGGAAGAACATCTGGGTGATGGCGTAGTCGGCCCCGGCGCGGCACTTGTCGACGAAATGCCCGATGTCGGTGTCCCAGTCGGCGGAGCGCGGGTGCATCTCGGGGAACGCCGCGACGCCCACGCAGAAGTCACCGGACTCCTTGATGAGACGGACCAGTTCGGCGGCGTAGGTCACCCCCTCGGGGTGGCGGACCCACTCGCCCATCGGGTCGCCGGGCGGGTCGCCGCGGACCGCGAGGATGTTCCGGATCCCGGCGTCGGCGTACTGGCCGATCATATTGCGCAGTTCGGCGACGGAGTGGTTGACCGCGGTGAGGTGGGCCACCGGGGTGAGGGTGGTGTCGGAGGCGATCTGCTCGGTCGCCTTCACCGTGCCCGCGCGGGTCGAGCCGCCCGCGCCGTACGTCACGGAGACGAAGCTCGGCGCGACGGCCTCCACCCGGCGCAGCGCGTTCCAGAGGTTCCGCTCACCCTTCTCGGTCTTGGGTGCCCAGAACTCGAAGGAGTAGGAGGTCCGCCCGGTCGCGAGGAGCTCACGCACGGTCCGCGCGCGGTCCGTCCTGGTCGATGCTGTTCCTAGGGCCATACCCGCAGGCTATCGGGGGTGGAGGGGTGTCCCAACCGCAGTCCACCCATCGGACAGCCCCGGATCGCGTCATGGCTGCTCGGAGCGGGCGCGTATCCGCGCACTGAGACGGGCGGCCGCGGCACCCGGGTCATCGGCCTCGGTGATCGCCCGGACCACGACGATCCGGCGGGCGCCCGCGTCGAGCACCTCGTCGAGATTGCCCTCGTCGATCCCGCCGATGGCGAACCAGGGCCGGTCCGTATCGAGGGCGGCGGCGGCCCGGACCAGGCCGAGGCCGGGGGCGGTCCGGCCGGGCTTGGTGGGGGTGGGCCAGCAGGGGCCGGTGCAGAAGTAGTCGGCGCCGGGCTGGACGGCGGCGGCCCCGGCCTCGGGCTCGCTGTGCGTGGAGCGGCCGATGAGGACCCCTTCACCGAGGAGGGCACGGGCGGCGGGGACCGGCAGATCGCCCTGGCCGAGGTGGAGCACGTCGGCTCCGGCGGCATGGGCGACATCGGCGCGGTCGTTCACGGCGAGCAGGGCGCCGTGGCGGCGGCAGGCGTCGGCGAAGACCTCCAGATGCGCCAGCTCCTCGGCCGCCTCCATGCCCTTGTCGCGCAGCTGGACGATGTCGACGCCGGAGGAGAGCACCGCGTCGAGAAAGCCGGGCAGGTCGCCCTGGCGGGTGCGGGCGTCCGTGCAGAGGTAGAGCCGGGCGTCGGCGAGCCGGGCACGGCGGTTCGGTGTCGCGGGCATGGCGGATTCCCCCCAGAGGTGGTTCGGCGGTACGGCGGCGGGCGCCGGGGCCCGGCACGGGCGCCGTTCCGGGGCGCGGCCTTCGGACGGCCCGCGGAGCCGGCGCGCACCGGTGGGCGGCCCGGGGCGCCCGCGCGGTGCGGGCGTCCCGGGCCGGGGCCCGGCGGGGTCAGACGGCGAGCGCCTGGGCCCGGCGCTTCACTTCCGTGCCGCGGTTCTCGTTGAGGGCCTGGGCGGGAGTGCCCGGCAGGGTCGGGTCGGGAGTGAAGAGCCACTCCAGCATCTCTTCGTCGGTGAAGCCGTCGTCCTTGAGCAGGGTCAGGGTGCCGGCGAGGCCCTTCACGACCTTGTCCCCGCTGATGAAGGCGGCGGGGACCTGGAGAACGCGGTTCTCCCCGCGGCGCACCGCGATCAGGCCGCCTTCCTTCACCAGCTGCCGCACCCGCGTCACCTCGACGTCCAGCTGCTCGGCGATATCGGGCAGCGTCAGCCAGGCGGGGACGAGGGCATCGATCTTTGCGTCAATCTCGGTCACGGGACAAGCGTGCCATCCGGGACCGGCAGTGGGTAGCGGGAGCCCCGCCGGAAGACGGCCATCCGGCCCATGTTAACGAGGGGTCTCCTGGTCGCCGGGGCCGCGGCGGGCGCGCCGCGGCACGGGAAGTTCAGCGGGCGGCGGACTTCAGCGGGGTCGCCGGGTCCGCCGCGGCCGCCGGATCCAGCCGTCCGCCCGACTGGATGATCCGGCGGCCCTGGGAGAGGTCTCGGGGCCGTCCGACGGCGAGCACGGCGACGAGGGCGCCGTCGCGGAGCCAGAGCACCGACCAGGCGGCCGCGGCGGGGTCGCCGCGCCACAGGAGGGTGTCGGCGCCGCCGTGGTCGCCCGCGTACTGCACGAAGCGGCCGAACTGCTCGGACCAGAAGTACGGCACGGGGTCGTAGACGGCGGGGGCTACGGCGGGTCCGGGCGGGGCGCCCTCGGGGCGGGCGGCGGCTTCCAGGTCCGCGAGGATGTTGGTGGCGACCGCGCGGGGGCCCTGGAGGGCGTTGTCCCAGTGGTGGACCAGCAGGCGCCGGCCGTAGCGGACGGATGGGAAGGAGGCGCAGTCCCCGACCGCGTAGACCCCGGGCAGGGTGGTGCGCAGCCGCTCGTCCGCGGTGACCGAGCCGTCGGGGCCGGTGTCGATTCCGGAGCCGTCGAGCCAGGCGGTGGCGGGCCGGGCGCCGATGCCGACGACGACGGCGTCCGCGGGGATCCGGCGACCGCCGGACAGGACGACGGCCCCGGGCTCCACCGAGGCCACCCGGGCGCCGGTGATCAGCTCCACCCCGGCTCCGGCGTACCAGTCGGCCATCGGGGCGGTGACCTCGGCGGGCAGCGCGCCCGCCAGCGGGCGGTCCGCGGCCTCGACGACGGTGACCGCGCAGCCCGCGGCACGGGCGGCGGTGGCGAACTCGGCGCCGATCCACCCCGCGCCGACGACCACGATGTCGTGGCGGCGGGCGAGCACGGGCCTGAGCCGCTCGGCGTCGTCCAGGGTGCGCAGCAGATGGACCCCGGGCACCCCTTCGGAGCCGGGCAGGGTGACGGGCTCGGCGCCGGTGGCGACGACGAGCACGTCGTACGGGACGGGTCCGGCCTCCGTGTCCAGTTCGCGGGCGGCGGGGCGCAGCCCGGTCACGGCGACGCCGAGCCGCAGCACGATCCCGAGCGCCTCGAAGTCCACGTCGAAGGCGGAGCCCTCGGCCGTGCCGAGAAGGACCGCCTTGGAGAGCGGCGGCCGGTCGTACGGCTGATGGGGCTCGGCCCCGATGACCGTCACGGGGCCGGTGTGCCCCAGCTCCCGCAGGGCGACGGCCGTCTGCACCCCGGCCATGCCCGCCCCGACGACGACCACGCCCGCCGTCGGCTGTCCCTGCTCCGTCTCCGCCTGCTGATCGCTCACCCCTCCACCTTAAACATCTGACACCCAGTCAGAACATTGCCCCCGGGGAACCGGGCCGGGCACCGTCCACCCGAGCAGGCAAGCGGACCACCGGATACGACACCACTCGTCCCGGGGACCGCGGCCTACCGGACCCCGGGCCCGGAGCCGCCGAGCGCAGGCGCAGGTCCCGGGCGGCCACGGCCGTACGGCTACCCGGTGCTCTCCCGCCCGCGCCGGAAGCACGGTGACCGGCCACTTCACGGCACGGCGACGCCTGGCGCACCCGGGCCGCTCCCGGATGCCCTCCCGCCGCTCCGGAGCGGCTACCGGCCCACCTCACGGCACGGAGACATCGGGCGCGGTCGGGGTCGCCGGGCGGCGGGGTGGTCAGGGGCGGGGTTCCTCGACCACGCTGGTGCCGCTACCGTCCTGGGACTCCCAGGACCAGCTCTCCTCCAGCCGCAGCCGCCCGTCGGGCAGTTCGACGACGGTGGAGACGCAGTGTCCGGACGAGGTGGCGCCGTCCGTCTTGAGCTGGACGTAGCGGAAGTCGAGCCGGTCGGCGTCGCGGGTACCGACGAGATGGCCGCGGACCACGTCGCCGCCCTCGTACTCGGCCCAGATACGGCCCTCCTCCTCGTGGTAGACGAAGCGGGTACGGGTGCCGACCTGGCCGGGCGCCTGGTCGGCGACCGGAAACAGCACGCGTCCGTCGAGCGAACTCGCCATGGGTGAAAGCCCCTCCCTCGGGTCCGGATCCCCGGGGGCGGAGCGGCCGGGTGCCGTCCCGACCGTCTTACTGCGCCGCGGATCCGGGGGTTAGGCTGGCCACCGTAAAGCACTCGCGGGAGCCCGGACGCACCGGGCTGAGAGGGAGGCTGGCCGGCCTCCGACCGTACGAACCTGATCCGGGTCATGCCGGCGAAGGGAGGAGCTGGACACCCATGTCGCGTACCCCCGAACCATCCGCAACGGCCGCCGCACGGCCGGTCCCGCCGCCTGCGGCGGCCGGGCACTCCCCGGCGGCGGCACCGCCCCGTACCAGGACCCCGGGACCGGCCGGGAGCACACCGGACCGGCTCGCCGGATGCCCCGACGTCCTGGTCGTCGGCGGCGGGATCATCGGTCTCGCCGTCGCCTGGCGGTCCGCGCAGCGCGGACTCACGGTCGCCGTCGCCGATCCGGAGCCGGGCGGCGGCGCGGCCGGAGTGGCGGCGGGCATGCTCGCCGCCGTCACCGAACTGCACTACGGCGAGCAGGCCCTGCTGGCGCTCAACCTGGAGTCCGCCCGGCGCTATCCCGCCTTCGCCGCCGAACTGGAGGAGGTGAGCGGGCAGTCCGTCGGCTACCGGGCCTGCGGCACGCTCGCCGTCGCCCTCGATGCCGACGACCGCGCCCATCTGCGGGAACTGCACGCCCTCCAGCAGCGGTCCGGGCTGGACTCGCAGTGGCTGACCGGCCGGGAGTGCCGGAAGCTGGAACCCATGCTCGCCCCCGGCGTCCGCGGCGGACTCCGGGTCGACGGCGACCACCAGGTCGACCCCCGGCGGCTGACGGCGGCCCTGCTCACCGCCTGCGAACGCACCGGGGTGCGCTTCCACCGGCACTGGGCGGCCCGGCTGCTGGTCGAGCGCGGCCGGGCGGCGGGCGCGGCCCTGGCCGACGGCACCGAACTGCGCGCCGGCCGGACCGTACTCGCCGGGGGCAGTCTCAGCGGGCGGCTGGCGGGCCTGCCCGCCGACGCGCTGCCCCCCGTACGCCCGGTCAAGGGGCAGATCCTCCGGCTGACCGTGCCCGCGCCGCTCGCGCCCTTCCTCTCCAGGACCGTGCGCGCCGTGGTCCGCGGCAGCCAGGTCTATCTGGTGCCCAGAGTGGGCGGCGAACTGGTCGTCGGCGCGACCAGCGAAGAACTGGGCTTCGACACCACCGTCACCGCCGGCGGGATCTACGAACTGCTGCGCGACGCCCACGAACTGGTCCCCGGCATCACCGAGCTGCCGCTGACCGAGACCCGGGCCGGGCTCCGCCCCGGCTCTCCCGACAACGCGCCGCTGCTCGGCCCGAGCACCCTGCCGGGGCTGCTGCTGGCCACCGGCCACTACCGCAACGGTGTCCTTCTCACCCCCCTGACCGGCGACGCGATCGCGACGGCGCTCGCCACCGGCGCCCTGCCCGAGGAAGCCCATCCCTTCACCCCCGACCGCTTCCTCCCCGCCGCCCCCGCCTCCCAGGAGCAGCTCGTATGAACAGCATTCCCGCGCTCGTCTCGGTCAACGGCGAGTGGCGTCAACTCGCCACCGGCACCACGCTCGACGCCCTGGTCGCCACCCTCACCTCGGCACCGGCCGGGGTCGCCGCCGCGGTCAACGAGACAGTCGTCCCCCGCGGCCAGTGGCCCGGCACGCTCCTCGGCGACGGCGACCGCGTCGAGGTCCTCACCGCGGTCCAGGGGGGCTGACCCGCCGTGTCCGACCTCACCCCGGCCGCGCCGGCCACCCCCGGCGGCCACCACGAACACCCGGGCGAAACCCGTCCCGGCTCCGCCCCCCGCACGACCGCCGATCCCCTCACCATTGCCGACCCCCTCACCATCGCCGGCACCTCCTTCGACTCCCGGCTGATCATGGGCACGGGCGGCGCGCCCAGCCTCGATGTGCTGGAGCGCGCGCTGATCGCCAGCGGAACCCGGCTCACCACCGTGGCCATGCGCCGGGTGGACCCCACGGTCCACGGCTCGGTGCTCTCCGTACTCACCCGGCTCGGCATCCGCGTCCTGCCCAACACCGCGGGCTGCTTCACCGCCGGGGAGGCCGTGCTCACCGCCCGGCTCGCCCGCGAGGCCCTCGGCACGGACTGGGTGAAACTGGAGGTCGTGGCGGACGAGCGGACCCTGCTGCCCGATCCGGTGGAGCTGCTCGACGCGGCCGAGACCCTGGTCGACGACGGCTTCACCGTCCTGCCGTACACCAGCGACGACCCGGTGCTGGCCCGGAAACTGGAGGACGTCGGCTGCGCCGCGATCATGCCGCTGGGCTCACCCATCGGCTCCGGCCTCGGGATCCGCAATCCGCACAACTTCCAGCTGATCGTCGAGAACGCCGGGGTACCGGTCGTCCTGGACGCGGGCGCCGGTACGGCGTCCGACGCGGTCCTGGCGATGGAGCTGGGCTGCGCCGCGGTGATGCTCGCGTCGGCCGTGACCCGCGCGCAGGAGCCGGTGCTGATGGCGGAGGCGATGCGGTACGGGGTCGAGGCGGGCCGGCTCGCCTACCGCGCGGGCCGTATCCCGCGCCGCCACTTCGCCCGCGCCTCCTCCCCCGCGGCCGGTATCGCGGACCTCGGCCCGGACGCCTCCGGGACGGCGAACCACGAGCCGCCCGACCCGGAGCGGCCGGCGTTCCGGCAGTAAGGGCGCACGCCCCCGTACGCCCGCATACGGCGAGGGGCGGGAAAGCGGCCCGGCGCTCCGCGGCCCCGTTCCGGCACCCGCGGCGGGAGCGGCGCGGCGGCGGAGCGTCACGGCTCGGCATCGTTCCTGATCCGATCCTGCCCCGGTGCGGCCCCCGCGGGGACCGGCCGCGGCGGGGATGTCGGTCCCGGCTCGTAGAATCGGCCCGTGGACACGACCCTCCAGGACCCTCTCGTCGGGCAGGTGCTCGACGGCCGATACCGCGTCGACGAGCGCATCGCCGTCGGCGGGATGGCCACGGTCTACCGGGCCCTGGACACCCGGCTGGACCGCGAGCTGGCGCTCAAGGTGATGCATCCGGCGCTGGCGACGGACGCCACCTTCGTGGAGCGGTTCATCCGGGAGGCCAAGTCCGTCGCCCGGCTGGCGCACCCCAATGTGGTGGGGGTCTTCGACCAGGGCGCCGAGGGTGCCTATGTCTATCTGGCCATGGAGTACGTGGCCGGGTGCACCCTGCGGGACGTGCTGCGGGAGCGCGGCGCGCTGCGGCCGCGGGCCGCGCTGGACATCCTGGAGCCGGTGCTGGCGGCGCTCGGCGCGGCGCACCGGGCGGGCTTCGTCCACCGGGACGTCAAGCCGGAGAACGTCCTGATAGGGGACGACGGCCGGGTCAAGGTGGCCGATTTCGGGCTGGTCCGGTCCGTCGGCTCGGTGACCAGCACCACCGGCGGCGTTCTCGGCACGGTCTCCTATCTGGCGCCCGAGCAGATCGAGGACGGCACCGCCGACACCCGCTCCGACGTCTACGCCTGCGGAGTCGTGCTCTACGAGATGCTCACCGGCGCCAAGCCGTACACCGGCGACACCCCCGCGCAGGTGCTGTACCAGCATCTCCACGACGCCGTTCCCGCCCCGTCGGCCGCGGTCCCCGGCCTCGCCGTGGAGCTGGACGAGCTGGTGGCCGGGGCGACCGCGCGCACCCCCGCCGTCCGGCCCCACGACGCGGTGGCCCTGCTGGCGCGGACCAGGGCCGTACGGGCCGCCCTCACGGATGCCCAGCTCGACCTGCTGCCGCCCGCTGCCCGGGAGCCCGGCGACCAGCCGTCCGGGGACCGGCCGTCCGGGGACCAGCCGTCCGGCCGGGTTCGCGGACGGGCCCGGCGGCGGGGCTCCGAGGAGCGTACGGACGTCATCCCGCGCACCTCCGCCGCGCTCCCCGAGGAACAGCGGGCCCAGCACACGGCCCGGCTGGCGGTCCCGCCGCTGCCCCCGGCCGGCGCCGCCCGCCCGGGCCGGCGCGAGCTGCCCAGGCTGCCGCGGCGCGGCGTAATCACGATCCTGGTGGCGGTACTGGCGGTCTTCGGCACGGTCGCCGGAGTCTGGTACGTCACCTCGGGGCAGTTCACCCGGGTCCCGGCCGTGATCGGGAAGACCGAGGCGGAGGCGGAGAAGCGGATCGAGAACGCCGGGCTGGGCGTGAAGGGCGTCCGGCGGGAATTCAGCGACACGGTCGACCGGGGCACCGTCATCGGTACGGATCCGGCGACCAGCGAGCGGATCCGGGGCAACGGCTCGGTGACGCTCGTCGTCTCGCGCGGCCCCGAGATCGTCCGGGTGCCGTCCCTGGCGGGCGTGCCCCTGAAGGACGCCGAGGAGCGGCTCAGCAAGGCCGGACTGACGCCCGGTGAGGTCTCCCGGGAGTTCAGCGGCTCGGTGCCGCGGGACGCGGTGATCCGCACGGATCCGCCCGCGGGCACCGGACGGAGCCCCGATACGGCCGTCACCCTGGTCGTCAGCAAGGGCGCGCCCGTCGAGGTGCCGGATGTGACGGGCGACCCGGTCGCCGGGGCCACGGCCGCCCTGGAAGGCGCCGGTTTCGCGGTCGAGGTGGCACCCGAGCAGGTCAACTCGCCGGAGGCGGCCGGGACCGTCGCCCGCCAGTCGGCCCCCGAGGGCACCCGGCTGGCCACCGGCGACACGATCACGCTCACGGTCTCCAAGGGCCCCCGGATGATCACCGTTCCCGATGTCTCCGGCGCCTCCGAAGGCGATGCCCGGCGTGATCTGGAGGCGGCGGGCTTCGAGGTGAAGGTGGCGAAGACCTTCCCGTACCTCGGGGACAAGGTCGCCCGCCAGTCTCCGTCCGCGGACGAACAGGCACCCGAGGGCAGCACGGTCACCATCACCCTCAAGGGGCTCTGAGCCCGCGGGGGACTCCGAGCCGTCACCGGCGGCGGGCCGCCCCGCACCGCCCCGGCCCCAGTACCGGCCGTATCCACGGCCATCAGGAAGGACAGCAGGAAAAGCCATGCGCAATCCCGTCGGCGGCCATGTCCCCGTGGCCGGCGGACTCGCCACGACCGGACTCGGGTACGCCCGCGAGATCCGCGCCGAGGCCGTCCAGGTCTTCGTCGCCAACCCCCGGGGCTGGGCGACACCCGACGGCCGTCCGGCGGAGGACGAGACCTTCCGCGAGCGGTGCGCGGCGGAGGGACTCTCGCCGTGGATCCACGCCCCCTACCTCATCAACTTCGGCTCCCATACCGAGGAGACCGCGCTCCGGTCCGTCGCCTCCATGCGCCACTCGCTGCGGCGGGGGCGGGAGATCGGGGCGCTCGGTGTGGTGGTGCACACCGGCTCGGCGACCGGGGGGCGGTCCCGGGAGACGGCGCTGGCGCAGGTCAGGGAGCTGGTGCTGCCGCTGCTCGACGAGCTGACCGCGGACGACGATCCGATGTTGCTGCTGGAGGGGACGGCGGGCCAGGGCTCGTCGCTCTGCTCACGGGTGGCGGACTTCGGACCGTACTTCGAGGCTCTGGACTTCCACCCCCGGCTCGGCGTCTGCCTCGACACCTGCCATGTGCATGCGGCGGGACACGATCTGGCGGCCCCGGGCGGGATGTCCGGAGCACTGGACGAACTGGTCGCGACGGTCGGCGAGGGGCGGTTGAAGCTGGTCCACGCCAATGACTCCAAGGAGGCCAGCGGCGCCCACAAGGACCGTCACGAGAACATCGGCTCGGGGCATATCGGTGCCGACCCGTTCCGGGAGCTGCTGCACCATCCGGCGACCGAGGGCGTACCGCTGATCATCGAGACGCCCGGCGGGCAGGAGAAGTACGCGGCGGACATCGCCCTGCTCAAGGAGCTGCGGGAGCCGGTCCCCGGCCGCTGAACGGCTGCCGGCCGGCGGGGAGGCCGCCGGAAGGGCGGAAACGGCCTGCGGGGCCCGTCCGGCCGACCCGCCGGTGCTGCCCGGGAGCCGCGGACGGTGGGACGCGGCGCCGGCAGCGGAGTGTCACCGGTACCTCCGGACCCGTCCCGAAAGTGCCGGTGACATGTGCAGGTGATGCAAGTGACACGAGTCAACCGATCGGCCGAAAGAGGGCCCCGGGCCGTCAGAGCTCGGGGCCGTCGCCCGGATCCTCCTGGTAGGAGTACCGCTGTTCACTCCAGGGGTCCCCGATGTTGTGATACCCCCGCTCCTCCCAGAAGCCCCGGCGGTCGGCCGTCATGTATTCGACGCCCCGTACCCACTTGGGCCCTTTCCAGGCATAGAGATGGGGCACCACCAGCCGGAGCGGGAAGCCGTGCTCGGCGGTGAGCAGTTCACCGTCCTTGTGGGTGGCGAAAATCGACCGCTCGGAGGTGAAATCGGCGAGCCGCATATTGGCGCTGAACCCGTACTCGGCCCAGACCATCACATGGGTGACATCGGCGGCAGGCGGCGCCAGCTCGGCAATCGTCCGGGCGGGCACACCGCCCCATTCGGCCCCGAGCATGCTGAACTTCGTCACGCAGTGCAGATCCGCCACGACCGTCGAAAAGGGCAGCGCCGAGAACTCCTCATGGGTCCAGCAGCGCTTGCCGCCGTCCGCCGTGGCACCGAAGACACGGAATTCCCAGCGCTCCGGACGGAACTTGGGAACAGGGCCGTAGTGGGTGACCGGCCAGCCCCGCTGGAGCCGCTGACCCGGCGGAAGCTCGGATTCCACTGCTGCTCGGCGACTCCTGTTCTCCGGCTGACCCATATCCCCATGGTGACAGACCGGGAGGGGTGGTCATGACCGGGTCTGGCCCGATTCGGGCAACTCCTACTAAGGAGGCACTTACTGGACGGCCACCGGTGGCGGTGCAAGGATGCGCGGACCTGGCCCAGAGCCACCACTCCCGTGGAAGGAGCCGCTGCAATGCAGGGCGACCCCGAGGTCATCGAGTTTCTGAACGAGCAGCTGACCGCCGAGCTGACCGCCATCAACCAGTACTTCCTGCACGCCAAGATGCAGGAGAACTTCGGCTGGACCAAGCTCGCCAAGTACACCCGCGCAGAATCGTTCGACGAGATGAAGCACGCCGAGGTGCTGACCGACCGGATTCTCTTCCTCGACGGCCTGCCGAACTACCAGCGGCTGTTCCATGTCCGGATCGGCCAGACCGTGACGGAGATGTTCCAGGCGGACCGCCAGGTCGAGGTCGAGGCGATCGACCGGCTGAAGCGGGGCGTGGAGGTGATGCGCGCCAAGGGGGACATCACCTCGGCGAATATCTTCGAGACGATCCTGGAGGACGAGGAGCACCACATCGACTACCTCGACACCCAGCTCGCACTGATCGACAAGCTCGGAGAGCCGCTCTATCTCGCCCAGCTGATCGAGCAGCCGGAGAGCTGATCCACCGGGCGGCGGCCGGCGGGCGCGGCGACCGGGCGGTGGCCGGACGGCGGGGACCGCTAGGCGGCTTCGCCCAGCCCCGTACCTCCGCCGGGCAGACCGGGTACACCCGGTACGGCGGTGACCGGCGGAGCGCCAGGAATCCCCGGCACACCCGGAATCCCCGGCACACCGGGGACGGCGGCGGCGGATCCGGCGGCGTCCGGTGCGGACGGCGCCTCCGCGACGGCCGCCAGCGCGGGCCGGCCCTGGTCGATCAGCTCGCGCCGGGGGCAGGCCCCCCGGCCGAGGATGGACTGGATCGTACGGACGCACGATCCGCAGTCGGTGCCCGCCTTGGAGGCGGAGGCGATCTGGCGGGGCGTACAGGCGCCCGCGGCCGCGTGCGCTCTGACCTGCTGCTCCGTAACGCCGAAGCATGAGCAGACGTACACGCGGTTCACCTCCCGATGGACTGTTGGGGTCCGGTGCGCCGGGTTCCGTCCGGCATGGACGGGACCCTGGGCTCTTGCCCTTTCCGACACAATCGACCCGATTCATCGGTGAGGCTAACCTAACCTTACCCGCCTCGGCGAGTGGACAAAACGGAGTGGGGCGCGGATCACAAGGATCCGCGCCCCACTCTCGTACGGAGGACGTACGCACGGCGCTCGCGCCGGACGTACGGTCACCGGTCCGTCACCGGTCGCCGGTCACTGGTCCCGGTACATCTCCGCGACCAGGAACGCCAGGTCGAGGGACTGGCTGCGGTTCAGCCGCGGGTCGCAGGCCGTCTCGTACCGCTGGTGCAGATCGTCGACGAAGATCTCGTCGCCGCCGCCCACGCACTCGGTGACATCGTCACCGGTCAGCTCGACATGGATACCGCCGGGGTGGGTGCCGAGCCCCTTGTGGACCTCGAAGAAGCCCTTGACCTCGTCGAGCACGTCGTCGAAGCGCCGGGTCTTGTGGCCGGAGGCAGCCTCGAAGGTGTTGCCGTGCATCGGGTCGGTCACCCAGGCAACGGTGGCACCGGACGCGGTGACCTTCTCGACCAGCTCGGGGAGCTTGTCACGGACCTTGTCGGCGCCCATCCGGACGATGAAGGTCAGCCGGCCGGGCTCGCGCTCGGGGTCCAGCCGGTCGATGTAGGTCAGCGCCTCGTCGACCGTGGTCGTCGGGCCCAGCTTGATGCCGATCGGGTTACGGATCCGGGCGGCGAACTCGATGTGCGCGCCGTCCAGCTGGCGGGTGCGCTCACCGACCCAGACCATATGGCCCGAGGTGTCGTAGAGGTGCCCGGTCCGGGAGTCGGTCCTGGTGAGGGCGCCCTCGTAGTCGAGCAGCAGCGCCTCGTGGGAGGAGAAGAACTCGACCGCGCGGAATTCGGCCGGGTCGGTCCCGCAGGCCTTCATGAAGTTGAGCGCGTTGTCGATCTCCCGGGCGAGCTGCTCGTAGCGCTGGCCGGAGGGGGACGACTTCACGAAGTCCTGGTTCCAGGCGTGCACCTGCCGCAGGTCGGCGTAGCCGCCGGTGGTGAAGGCGCGGACCAGGTTCAGCGTGGAGGCGGAGGCGTGGTACATCCGCTTCAGCCGCTCCGGGTCCGGGATCCGGGCGGCCTCGGTGAACTCGAAGCCGTTGACGGAGTCGCCGCGGTAGGTCGGCAGGGTGATGCCGTCGCGGGTCTCGGTGGGCTTGGAGCGCGGCTTGGAGTACTGGCCGGCGATCCGGCCGACCTTCACGACCGGGACGGACGCGGCGTAGGTGAGGACGGCGCTCATCTGGAGCAGCGTCTTCAGCTTGCCGCGGATATGGTCCGCGGACACGCCGTCGAACGCCTCGGCGCAGTCGCCGCCCTGGAGCAGGAACGCCTCGCCCCTGGCAACGGCGCCCATGCGCGCCCTGAGCTGGTCGCACTCGCCCGCGAAGACGAGTGGCGGATAGCTTTCGAGCTCGGCGATCACATCGCGCAGAGCCTCGGCATCCGGGTACTCGGGCTGCTGCGCCGCGGGCAGGTCTCGCCAGGTGTTGCCACCGGAGGCGGTGGTCTTAGCGTTCACGGTCACACCGCCAACAGTACGGGGTCGGCGCCCGGCGCCCGGTCGCCGCCCACCCAATGAGACGTGTGGTCCAGCATTCCGTCACATAAATCACACCGGGCCTCATCCGTTTACCGGTGTTACGGCTGATCCGCTGATCGTCCCGGCCCGGGGACACCCGGCACCGCCCCCGGCGGCATCCGAAGGGACATCCGGCACCGCCCCCGAGGCATGCCCCACCGGACGGGCCCCTGCCGCCCCGGAGCGGCAGGGGATGGCCCGGGCGGTTCCGGGACGCCGCTCGCCCGGCGTGCGCTACAGTCGCGGCATGAATTCGACGCAGCACCGCACCCAGTGGTGGTGGACCGCTCATCCGGCGGCCCACTGACTGCGCGTTCCCAGCAGACGCAGCGAAGCAGACGACCAGGCCGCCCGAGGGGCGGCCTTCGTGTTTTCCGCCGTCCGCACTCCGCGGACACCGGCCGTCCTCTCCCCCGCGGCTCCCGAAGCCGACGGCAGCACCGCCGTCCGAGCCCCGCCGGAAGGAACCCGGATGTCCCCGAACCCAGCCCTGAACACGCCGGACGCACCAGCAGCACCAGCCGTCTCGTCCACCTCTCCTGTCTTGCCCGCCCCTCCCGCACCCGGCCGTGCCACGGCGTCCCCCGGCGCCGGGGGACCCGCCGCCGGGTCCGCCCCCACCGCGCCCCGGCCGTCCGCCGCCGGGGTGATCGCCCGCCTGCTCTCCGGTGACCGCCCCTTCGCCCTGCTCCGCAGGCGTACCCCCGGGCACGACGGGGACACGGTCGAAGTGCTGCTCGGCCCGGTCCGTACCTGCGAGACCCTCGCCGAGCTGCCCGTCTTCACCGACCGGCCGTCTCTGGCCCTGGTGCCCTTCCGGCAGATCCGGGAGCGCGGGTTCGACGTCCGCGACGACGGCACCCCGCTGAGCGTGCTGATCGCCGACGAGCTGTACGAGCTGCCGCTCGCCGAGGTCCTCGACGCGCTGCCGGACCGTGCCGTCCGGGTCGAGGGCGGTGCCTTCGACGTTCCGGACGAGGAGTACGCCGAGATCGTCACCCGGGTCGTCGACGAGGAGATCGGCGGCGGCGAGGGCGCGAACTTCGTGATCCGCAGGACGTACACCGGGACCATCCCCGGCTACGGGCGGGCCGACGCGCTGGCCCTGTTCCGCCGGCTGCTCGCGGGTGAGCGGGGCGCGTACTGGACGTTCGTCGTCCACACCGGGCCGGGCGGCCGGACGCTGGCCGGGGCCAGCCCCGAGGTGCACGTCCGGATGAGCGGCGGCACCGTCGTGATGAATCCGATCAGCGGCACCTTCCGCTATCCGCCCGGCGGCCCGGACGCCGGTGCGCTGCTGCGCTTCCTCGACGACCCCAAGGAGCGCGACGAGCTGTCGATGGTCGTCGACGAGGAACTCAAGATGATGTGCACGGTGGGCGACCGGGGCGGGGTGGTCGTCGGGCCCCGGCTCAAGGAGATGGCGCATCTGGCGCACACCGAGTACGAGCTGCGCGGCCGGTCGTCGCTGGATGTCCGGGAGGTGCTCAGGGAGACCATGTTCGCGGCGACGGTCACCGGTTCCCCGGTGCAGAACGCCTGCCGGGTGATCGAACGCCACGAGGTGGGCGGCCGCGGCTACTACGCGGGCGCGCTGGCGCTGATCGGGCGGGACGGCAGCGGTGCGCAGACGCTGGACTCGCCCATTCTGATCCGTACCGCCGATATCGATGCCGCCGGCGGGCTGCGGGTGCCGGTCGGGGCGACGCTGGTCCGGCAGTCGGTACCCGCCCACGAGGTCGCCGAGACCCATGCCAAGGCGGCGGGCGTCCTGGCGGCGCTGGGGGTGCGCCCGGGGCGGCCCGCGGCCGAGGCCGGGCGGCCCCGGCTGGCGGACGACCCCCGGGTCAGGGCCGCCCTCGACGCCCGCCGCTCCTCCCTCGCCCCGTTCTGGCTGCGGCTCCAGGAGCCGGCCGCGGGCCCGGTGGACCGGCGGCTGCGCGGGCACGCCCTGGTGGTCGACGGCGAGGACACGTTCACCTCGATGCTCGCCCATCTGCTGCGGTCGACGGGGCTGGAGGTGACCGTACGGCGGTTCGACGAGCCCGGGCTGCGGGAGGCGGTCGGCGCCCACCACGGACCGGTGGTGCTGGGCCCCGGCCCGGGGGATCCCGGTGACACCGCCGATCCGAAGATGCGGCTGCTGCGGGGGCTGGCGGCGGATCTGCTGGGCGGGCATCCGCACGGGGTGCTCGGTGTCTGTCTCGGGCACGAGCTGATCGCCGCGGAGCTGGGGCTGCCGCTGGTCCGCAAGCGGACGCCGTACCAGGGTGCCCAGGAGCGGATCGACTTCTTCGGACGGCCGGAGACGGTGGGCTTCTACAGCAGCTTCACGGCGCGCTGCGACGAGGACGCGGCGCGGCGGCTGGCGGCGCGGGCGGTGGAGGTGGCGCGGGATCCGCTGAGCGGTGAGGTCCATGCGCTGCGGGCGCCCGGTTTCGCGTCGGTGCAGTTCCATCCGGAGTCGGTGCTGACGCTGGACGGTCCGGCGCTGGTGGCCGGTCTGCTGCGGGAGTCGGTGCTCGCCGCGGGCTGAACTCAGGGGGCGGGGGCCGCCGGGACGAGGACGTTCCCGGACCGGCGGCCCGCCGCCCAGTCGGAGACGTTCCGCGCGGTGGTCTCGACGATCTGGGTGACGGCGTCCTCCGTGTAGTACGCCTGGTGCGAGCTGACCAGGACGTTCGGGAAGGTCATCAGCCGGGCGAGGGTGTCGTCCGCGACCGCCTCCAGGGACTTGTCGAGGAAGAAGAGCCCGGCCTCCGCCTCGTAGACGTCGAGTCCGACGCCGCCGAACCGGCCCCGGCGCAGTTCGCCGACGAGGGCTTCGGTGTCGATCAGTCCGCCGCGGCTGGTGTTGATCAGGACGGCGTCGTCCTTCATCACGGCGAGAGCCGCGGCGTCGACGATGTGGTGGGTGTCGGGGAGCAGCGGGACGTGCAGGCTGATCAGGTCGGCCTCGGCGAAGAGGTGCTCCCGGTCGGTGTACGTCATACCGAGGGCCGTGCAGTCGGGGTTCTCGGCGAGGTCCCAGCCCAGCAGGCGCATGCCGAAGCCGTGGGCGATCCGGGCGAAGGCGGCGCCGATCCGGCCGGTGCCGAGGACGCCCGCGGTCCGGCCGTGGAGGTCGCGGCCCATCAGTCCGTCGAGCCGGAAGTCGAAGTCCCGGGTGCGTCCGGCGGCGCGGACGATGCGGCGGTTGACGGCGGTGGCGAGGGTCCAGGCGAATTCGGCGACGGAGTACGGGGAGTAGGTCTCGACCCGGGCGACCGTCATCCCCAGTCCGGCGGCGACGTCGAGGTCGATGTTGTTGAAGCCGGTGGAGCGCTGGGCGATCATCCGGGTGCCCCCGGCGGCGAGGGTCCGCAGCACATCGGCGCCGAGATCGGCGTTGACGCTGGTGGAGACGGCCTGGTGGCCCGCGGCGATGGGCGCGGTGTCGGCGTTGAGGAAGACGTCCAGGCAGCGGACCGGGAACCGTCCGGCGAAGGCCTTCTCGATCAGCGGCCGCTCGTCGGCCTGCACTCCGAAGGCGAGGATCTCCACGCGGTGTCTCCCGTCCGCCCGGCGCCCGGGGCCGTGGTGGCCGCGGGCCGCTTCCGGGGCGACTATACGAACCCCGGGGGCGACCCGCGGCCGGACGCGCCGGTCGTCGCGCGGCGCGCTCGGTACGGAGAGCGGGCGGTGCGGAAGCACATGGTGCAGAGGCACGTGGCACGGGCACGTGGCACGGGAACGGGCGGTACGGGGGCGACCGGTCGCGGAGACGGGGTGCGACCGGTGCCGGGCGGCCGGACCGGCGGGCCGGGGCCGGTCCGGTCCGGCCGCGGTCAGCCGAAGAAGACCCCGACCTCCTCGTAGAGCGCGGGGTCGACGGTCTTCAGCTTCGCGGTCGCCTCGGCGATCGGGACCCGGACGATGTCCGTGCCCTTGAGGGCGACCATGAGGCCGAAGTCGCCGTCGCGTACGGCCTCGATGGCGTGCAGCCCGAACCGGGTCGCCAGCCAGCGGTCGTACGCACTGGGCGTACCGCCGCGCTGGACATGGCCGAGGACGGTGGTCCGGGCTTCCTTGCCGGTGCGCTTCTCGATCTCCTTGGCCAGCCACTCGCCGACGCCGGACAGGCGTACGTGTCCGAACGAGTCGAGCGTCCCGTCCTTGAGGACCACTTCGCCGTCCTTGGGCATGGCGCCCTCGGCGACCACCACGATGGGTGCGTAGGTGGCCTTGAAGCGGGAGGTGACCCAGGCGCAGACCTGGTCGAGGTCGAAGCGCTGTTCGGGGATGAGGATGGCGTTGGCGCCGCCGGCCAGGCCCGAGTGCAGGGCGATCCAGCCGGCGTGCCGTCCCATGACCTCGACGACGAGGACGCGCATATGGGATTCGGCGGTGGTGTGCAGCCGGTCGATCGCCTCGGTGGCGATGCCGACGGCGGTGTCGAAGCCGAAGGTGTAGTCGGTGGCCGACAGGTCGTTGTCGATGGTCTTGGGGACCCCGACGCACTTGACGCCGTACTCGTCGTGCAGCCGGGCGGCGACGCCGAGGGTGTCCTCGCCGCCGATCGCGATCAGTGCGTCGACTTCGGCCTTGGCCAGGTTCTCCTTGATACGGCGGATGCCGTCGGGAGACTTGAGCGGATTGGTGCGCGAGGAACCGAGGATGGTGCCGCCGCGGGGCAGGATGCCCCGGACGGCGGGAATGCCGAGCGGAACGGTGTCGTCCTCGAGCGGTCCCCGCCAGCCGTCCCGGTAGCCGGTGAACTCGTACCCGTACTCCTGGACGCCTTTGCGGACGACGGCGCGGATGACGGCATTGAGGCCGGGGCAGTCCCCGCCTCCGGTCAGTACTCCGACGCGCATGGAAGAAATCCCTTCGCCAGATGAGCCCTAGGACCGTCACGCTAATCGTGATCCAGGTCACTACGAGTAGGCGGTGAGGGTCAATCCCCCTGCGGTAGGCGGCGTTCGAAGCCCTGGTCAGCGCGGTGGACCGGGGTTGCGGGCCCGGAGGCTTTCGCCGGGCTTTGGGCCGTATTTCACCCGTACGAGGGGAGCTGCTCGGACCACTGCCGGGTACGCCCCCGGGGGCCGCGCCGGGCCCTTCCGGGGGCGGCTCAGCCCGCGGTACCGCCGGCCGCGGCGGGGTCGTCCGGGACGTCGATGCCCTGCTCTATGGCGTATCGCACCAGTTCGACGCGGTTGTGCAGCTGGAGCTTGCCCAGGGTGTTCTGGACATGGTTCTGGACGGTGCGGTGGGAGATCACCAGCCGCTCGGCGATCTGCTTGTACGACAGACCCTTGGCCACCAGCCGGAGCACCTCGGTCTCGCGGTCGGTGAGCCGGGGCGCCTTGCTGTCGCCCGGCCCGGCGGCGGGGGCCGGATCGGTCGCCAGCCGCCGGTACTCGCCGAGGACCAGCCCGGCCAGGCCGGGGGTGAAGACCGGGTCGCCGTCGGCCGTGCGCCGGACCGCGTCGGCCAGCTCCTCCGTACTCGCCGACTTCAGCAGATAGCCCGTGGCGCCCGATTTCACCGCTTCCAGTACGTCGGCGTGCTCACCGCTGGCGGAGAGCACCAGCACCCGCAGTCCGGGCAGCGCGGCCACCAGCTCCTTGCAGACCTGCACCCCCGGCTTCAGCGGCAGGTTGAGGTCCAGGACGAGCACATCGGGCACCACGGCCCTGGCCCGGCGGACGGCCTGCTGTCCGTCGCCCGCGGTGGCGACCACGTCGAACCCGGCGGCACCCAGATCGCGCGCCACGGCGTCCCGCCACATGGGATGGTCGTCGACGACCATCACCCGGACCGCTCCCGGCTGCGGTACCTGCTCCGTCATGCTCCGTCCTTCCCCCTGGAGGTCCCCGCGGCCCGCGGGACCTTCAACTCGACTTCCGTGCCCTGCCCCGGGACCGAGATCAGCTCGGCGGTGCCGCCCAGATCCCGCAGCCGGCCCCGGATGGAGAGCGCGACCCCCAGTCGGCCCTCCCCCTCGGCTTCGGCGAGCCGCCCCTCCGGGATCCCCGGGCCGTCGTCCCGGACCGTGACGATCACCTCGTCCGGCCAGTCCTCGACCAGGATCCACGCATGGGCACCGTCCCCGGCGTGCCGTTCCACATTGTCCAGCGCGGCACCGACGGCGGCCGCCAGCTCGGTCGCCGCGACCGCGGGCAGCAGCACCGGGGCGCCCGGCTCGGAGAGCGTCACCCGGGCCCCGGTCCGGGGTGCGAGCAGCGACCGCAGATCGCACTCGCCGGGCTCCTCGCCGCCGTCCCCGTACCGCCCCGCAGCGGGCCCGTCGTCGTCGACGGCCCGGACCAGGGCGCCCCGGGAGGCGTCCTCCGAGGCACGGCTCGACGGGACCAGCCCGCTGGAGACCAGGGTGCGCAGCGCCACCTCCTGCTCCCCCGCCATCCGGCCCAGTTCGGCGGCCTCGCCGCCGAGCGCGGTACCGCGCCGCTGGACCATCGCCAGCACCTGGAGCACACTGTCGTGGATATCGCGGGCGAGCCGTTCGCGCTCCCGGGTGGCCGCTTCGATCTCCAGGGCCCGGGCGAGGGTGAGTTCGGAGGCGCGGGCGACCTCGACGACGTATCCGATGGCGATGGACGCCACCCAGACCAGCAGGACGTTGTGGAAGGTGTCCCCGGTCGGGTCGCCGCGTTCGACCATATTGGCCACCGCCACCAGGGACGAGGCGAAACCGGCCCACCGCCAGCCGCCCTTGAGGGCGAAGGCGAGGACGGCACCGGCGGTCCATATCGACGGCAGTGTCGGCCCGTCGATGCGCTGGGCGTCGGCGTCGGCGACCAGAGTGAGCATGATGCCGGTGAGCGCGACCGTCAGATCGGCGGCGAGAAAGGGCCGGGTGCAGGCGGCGGCGTTGCGGACGTACGGGAGGGTGGCCAGCGTCCAGACCGTCAGGAAGGCCAGATAGGCGTACGCCACCCAGGGCCGTTCGAACTTGTCCGGGTTGAGCGGCAGGAGCAGCAGGGCGTAGAGCATCGTCAGGACCCGGTAGCCCGCGAGGGCGCGCCACAGCGGCAGCTCGACCGACATCCGTACGACCCGCTCGCGCTTGGCCATGATCCCCGTTCCCCCCGTGTCCCTGCTCCTGCTCACCGCGGGCCGTGCGGCGTCCGTACCCCCCCGGTACGGGCCGCCGGAGCGGCGGTTCAGGCGGCCTGCGCCCGTTCGCCGGCCTTGCGCTCCGCCGCTTCCTTCTCCGCCGCCTTCTTCTCCTCGGCGAGCTGTCGCTTGGCGGCGGTGGCGTAGATGTCGACGTACTCCTGGCCGGAAAGCTTCATGATCTCGTACATCACCTCGTCCGTCAGCGACCTGCGGATGAAGTGGTCGCTCTCCAGGCCCTGGTAGCGGGTGAAGTCGAGCGGTGCGCCGATCCGGATGCCCGGGCGCATCAGCTTGGGGACGACCTTGCCGGGCGGCTGGATTTTCTCGGTGTCGATCATCGCGACCGGGATCACCGGGGCGCCGGTCGCCAGGGCGACCCGGGCCAGTCCGCCGGACTTGCCGCGGTAGAGGCGGCCGTCCGGGGAGCGGGTGCCCTCGGGGTAGATACCGAAGAGCCCGCCGTTCTCGATGACCTTGATTCCGGCCTGGATGGCCGCCTCGCCCGCGCCGCGCGCGCCGGAGCGGTCCACCGGGAGCTGGCCGACCCCCTTGAAGAAGGCGGCGGTGAGCTTGCCCTTGACCCCGGGAGAGGTGAAGTACTCCTGCTTGGCGATGAACGTGACCTTCCGGTCCAGCACCGCGGGCAGGAAGAAGGAGTCGGAGAAGGAGAGGTGGTTGCTCGCGAGGATCGCCGGCCCCTCGGAGGGTACGTTCTCCAATCCCTCGACCCAGGGTCTGAAGGCGAGCTTCAGGCCCCCTCCGACGGAGAACTTCATAGCGCCGTAGATCAACTCGAATGCCTCCTGTTGCTGTAGTCCAGACCTTAACCCGACGGGGGTCGGGTCTCCCCGCACCGGGGCCGGTCACGGAGCGCCGGGCGGCCGGGCGGCGAACGGACAGCGGACCGGGCCGGCGGCGGAGGGGTGGCGGGCCTGGCCGGCGGAGGGGTGTCCGCCGGACCGCCGGGGCGGCGGACCTGGTCGGTGTCAGTCCCGTCGCGTACCGTGAAGTAGACCCTCCGAGCCACCGTGCTCCGCCACCCCGTGCCCGGGGCCGCCGCCCGCGGCCCCGCCCCCCGAAAGGAGATTCCGGTGCCGGTCCTCCCCGGAGCCGAGCCGTACCGCCACGAGGGCGGTGAGATCGGCGTCCTGCTCTGCCACGGCTTCACCGGTTCCCCGCAGTCCCTGCGCCCCTGGGCCGAGTATCTGGCGGAGCGCGGGCTCACCGTCTCGCTGCCGCTGCTGCCCGGGCACGGCACCCGCTGGCAGGACATGCAGCTCACGGGCTGGCAGGACTGGTACGCGGAGGTCGACCGCGAGCTGCGGGAGCTGACCGCCCGCTGTTCGGCGGTCTTCGTCTTCGGGCTCTCCATGGGCGGCGCGCTGACCCTGCGCCTGGCGGCCCGGCACGGCGACGCGATCCGGGGCATCGTCCTGGTCAATCCGCTGAACCGGCTCCACGGGCTCCAGCCGGCGCTGCTCCCGCTGCTGCGGCACATCGTCCGGTCGGGCCCGGGTATCGCCAGCGATATCGCCAAGCCGGGTGTGCTGGAGGTGGGGTACGACCGGGTGCCGGTGCGTGCCGCGCACTCCCTGCGGAATTTCACGGCGCTGGTCGACGGCGAGCTGCCGCAGGTCACCCAGCCGCTGCTGCTGCTCCACAGCGCGGCCGACCATGTGGTCTCCCCGGCCGACTCGGCCCGGATCCTGAGCCGGGTGTCGTCCACGGATGTCACCGAGGTCGTGCTGGAACAGAGCTACCACGTCGCGACGTTGGACCATGACGCGGAGCAGATCTTCGACAGGAGTTACGCGTTCATCGGCCGGCTCGCTCCGCAGGAGCAGACGGAGGGGAGCTCGACTGGTGGCTGAACAACACGACGCCGACCGCGAACCGCAGCCCATCGACGAGGAGGCGGCCTGGGCCGCGATCGTCGCGGGGTACGGGGACGAGCCGCCGGACCCGCCGGGGGCCAAGCCGTTCAAATCGGTGGAGGACCTGGCGGCGCTGGAGGGCCAGATCAACCGGAAGCCGGTGCCCGGGCCCGGCCGCAACACGGCCGACGAGCCGGATCCGCCCGCGGCGGAGGACTCCGGCGCGGACGGCGGGGAGGCGGCCGGGCCGGGTGATGTGCCCAGGCTCGGCAGCTCCGTCACCTTCGCGCCGGGCGTCGGCGGCGCGGGCCCCCGGGACTACTCGGTCGCCGAGGCCAAGGAGGACGACCTCGACGAGAGCGACGAGGGCCATTTCGTGCCGCCCGAGCCGCCGCCGCTGCCGGAGGCCGATGTCACGGCGAAGTTCGCATGGCTCGCGGTGGTCGGCGGACCGGTCCTGATGCTGATCGCCGTGCTGCTCCAGTGGGATATGACGTGGTGGCTGACCACCCTCTCGGTGGGCGGCTTCCTCGGTGGCTTCGCGACACTGGTGGCCCGGATGGCCGACGGCGACGACGAGGAGGACGAGGACCCGGGGCGGGGCGCGGTGGTCTGACCGAGCCCGGCCGGATCCGGCCGGAGGCTGCAACAGGGCCACGGCGGGGCGGGCCGCGCGAGGTGCCCGGGGCTCCGCGGCGACCCGCCCGGGGCCGGTCCGGCGCGGCCCCGGAAGTCGCGGTCCGCGGCCGTCGCCCACGATGAACCGGACCCGGTGAAAGCGGCCCCGAGCGGCTGGCGAACGGGCTGATGGCGGGCCCGTGAGCGGCCCGTCCCCCGGAGCGACCCGGCAATGAAGGGTCCGGCGGTGAGCGCCCCTCGGCGCGGTCCGCCGCCGCGGATATCAGACACCGCTGGTCCACCGGCCGGCGCCGGACCGGTGTCCGCGAGCGGTGTCCGGTTCAGTTGCCGGCGGCGGCCGGGATCCGGAGTGCGGCGAGGACCGGCAGATGATCGGTGGCGGCCCGGAGGTCCGCCCCGGTCACTCCCGGCAGCTCCGAAGGCACTCCGCAGGCCAGCACCTCGACCGCCGGGCTGGCGAAGAGGGCGTCGATCCGCTTGCGCGGGGCGTCCTGGGGGAAGGTGTGCTCCCCGCCCCAGGGCGCGGTCCGCCAGCCGTCCTGGTGCCCGGCGGCAAGCCGCCGGAAGCCCGGCCCGCCCGGCTCCTCGTTGATGTCGCCCGCCGCGACGGTGTACGGCGTACCGAGCCCCGCGAGCCGGTCCAGCAGCATTCCCGCCTGCGCGAACCGTTCCCGGGGATGCAGGCTGAGGTGGCAGCTCACCACACCGAGCGGGGCGGACGACCCGAAGCGTACGACCGCGGTCGCGAAGCCCCGGCGGTGCTGCCCGCGGGTGAGCGGCAGCAGTACGTCCTCGGTCCGGTCCACCGTCGCCCGCAGCGAGCACAGCAGCAGGGGCCCGGCGGCGGTCGCCCCGCCGGACAGCACCACGAGACCGGTCTTCGACGCCAGCCGGGCGGCGTGCTTGCGCCAGCGGAAGAACCGTGGCGCCTCCTGAACGAAGACCAGGTCGGGGGCGCAGGCACGGATCACCCGGGCCAGGGCGTCCTCGTCGTCCCGGAGCGAGCGGACGTTGTAGCTGAGCGCCCGGACGACTACGGATCCGTCGGTATGCGTAAGGGAGTTGGGCATCGCGCTGATCGGCATGCGCCCCATTCTGACAACAGCGGGGCCGCCGGGGTGTGGCTCTCCGCAGGAGTCCCCGGCCGGGGCGGCGAACGTTCCCGGCGGCGACAGGCCCGGGTGCCCCGGCCATCGGGCCGTCCCCGGACCACCGTCTGCCCCTGCCGGAGCTCGGTCGGGGGGGCGCCCGGCCCGGAGCGCACCGGAGGAGAGCACCCCCGGCGGTCGGCACACGACCCCGCAGGATCCGGCGGAGTGTCAGCCCTGGCGGGCCAGGTCCGCCGCGCCGACCAGGCCCGCGCGGTTGCCGAGTTCGGCGGCGAGGACCTGGGCGTGGGGGCGCCACTGGGAGCCGACGAGCCAGCGGCGGAAGGACTTGCGGATCGGGTCGAGGACGAGTTCGCCCTCGTCGGAGACGCCGCCGCCGATGATGAACGCCGACGGGTCGAAGAGGGACGCCAGATCGGCGAGCCCGGCCCCGACCCAGCGGGCCAGCTCCCGGAAGGAGTCGACGGCGACCGTGTCGCCGCGCCGGGCCGCGGCGCTGATGTGCTGGCCCTGGATGCCGTCGACGGTGCCGTCGCCGAGGCCGAGGAGGATCCCGGCGCGCTCGGGGGTGGCGGCCGCCCGCTGGCGGGCGTAGCGGACGAGCGCCCGCCCGGAGGCGTACTGCTCCCAGCAGCCCTGGCTGCCGCAGCCGCAGAGCAGCCCGTCGGGCACCACCCGGACATGGCCGAACTCGGCGGCCACGCCGAAGCGTCCGCGGCGGAGCTTGTTGCCCATGATGATGCCGCCGCCGAGACCGGTGCCGAGGGTGATCACGATGACATCGTGATGGCCCTGGCCGGCGCCGAAGCGGTACTCGCCCCAGGCGGCCGCGTTGGCGTCGTTCTCCACCACGACCGGCAGGCCGACGCGCTGTTCGACCTTGTCCTTCAGGGGTTCGTGACGCCAGTCGATATTGGGCGCGAAGATCACCGTGGCGCGCTTGTCGTCGACGTATCCGGCCGCGCCGATCCCGACGGCGGCGATCTCCCCGCCGGTGCTCGTCCGGGCGCCGTCGACGGCGGCACAGATCGCGTCGGTGATTCCGTCGGCCGTCGGCGGGGTGGGGACGGTGTGGGTGTCGAGGACGGTGCCCTCCTCGTCGACCACGCCCGCCGCGATCTTCGTTCCGCCGATGTCAACGCCGATGGTGAGTGCCATGTGTCCCTGTTGTCCCTGCGATCGGTTCGAGCCCGGACGGGGGCAACCGTACCGGAGCGGGAACGCTTTGCGGCCGGGTGTGATCACCGGGGCACCGGTTGTGACCGGCCGGGCCCGGCAGGGAAGCTCCTGCGGATCGTCAGTCGAGGTCGATCTTCTCGCCGCCGGCCGGGCCGTCGTCGCGCCCGTCGTCACGTCGGTCGTCGCGTCCGTCGCCGGGTCCGTCCTCGTGGGGCTTGTCGCCCCGGGGTGCGTCGTCGTCCGGCTTCCCGGTGGCCGCGCCACGGGTCCAGCGCTGTTCCTGGCCCTGGACGGCGGAGCGGTAGGCGGCGAGGAGTTCGCCCCCGGCAGCGGCGAGATGGTCGAAGACCCGGGGGTTGCGCTCGATGACCGGTTCCACGGCCGACTTCGCCTGGTTCACGAACTGCTGGACGGCGCTCTGCGCGGCCATCCCGGGGATCGAGGACTGGAACTCGGTGACCTTGTCGGCGACGGCGCCGAACAGTTTGCGCAGTTCGTCGGCGGGCGTACCGGGCGGGGTGCCGTACTCGGCACGGCGGCGGGCCTTCTCCGCCTCCAGGTCCTCGGCGCAGGCGTCGCCCCAGGGGTCGGCGGATACGTCGGCGTCGGCGGGACGTCCGGTGGCATCGCTCATCTCGTACTCCTGCACAGGCGCGTCGGGTGGTCTCCTTCGACGGTACCCGACCCCGCGGGAAGCGTTCAGTCCCGCTCGGGCCAGAGCCCGGGGTCGGGGGTGAACCGGACGGTGAGCACACCGTCGGCGAGTGCGGCGCCGGTGACCGTGCAGCGGCGGAGCGCGGACGGCAGGGGAACGATCCTGCGGAACGGTTCCACGGTGAGGACGAGTTCACGGCCGCGGCGGACCAGACCGAGGCGGTCCTTGGTGGCGCCCGGCAGGGGGATGGTCCAGGTGAGGATCCCGTCCCCGGCCCGCCGGTCCTCGACGTCCCCGAGGCCCCCGGTGGCTCCGGGGCCGTCCGCCGGGGCCACCGGATCCGGCACGGGGACCGCCAGCCGGGCCAGGTCGTCGGCGCCGCGCGGCTCGCGCCCCAGATGCGGTACCCGGTGCACCTCGCCCCACTCCGTCCACTCGCCCCATTCGTCGAGGCATTTGTTCTGTTCGGCGGTGAGGCCCGCCAGCCAGGGGTCGGCGGAGTGGGCGGGCAGCAGCCGGTTGGCGACGGGCGCGGCGACCCGCAGCCCGTGCAGCGCCAGCCCCGGCCGGGCGGCCCGCAGGGCGTCGGTGGCCGCCGGGGTCGGCTCGGCGACCAGCAGCAGACCGGTGCCGGGCGCGGCGAGCAGGTCCTCCACCGCGGCCAGATCGCGGTCCCAGCCCGCGGCGGTGTCGTAGAGCCACTGCGCGGGCATCGGCACCCCGGCGAGCTGGGCCAGCACGGGCCGCAGGGCGCGGGCCGCCTGCCGTTCCGCCGGCAGCAGTCTGCGGAGGTAGCGGCGGAGCTGGCCGGGCAGCGCGAGCAGGGCGACGGTCTCGGCCAGCGGCGGCAGATCGACCACGACGAGATCGGGTGCCGTATCCCCGCGGGTATGCCGGGCGATCGCCCGGAGCAGGGCGAACTGGCCGCTGCCCGGGAGTTCCGTCAGCTCCTCGCCCGCGAGCGGGGCCGCGCCGAGGAGTTCCAGGGCCGCCCCGGCCCGCTCCTGGAAGGCGAGGAACTCGGTACGGAAGTCGGCCCCCGCGTCGATCCGCGCCACCCGCAGCCCGGGAGCGGCCTCGCCGGGCACGGCCGACGGCGGCGCGTCCAGTCCGAGGACGGCCGCCAGCGCCTCCCCCGGCCCGGGCGAGAGCAGCAGGGTCCGGCGGCCGTCGCGGGCGGCGGCCAGTGCGGTCGCCGCCGCGACGGTGGTACGGCCCGCGCCGCCGAGCCCGGTGACGAGGACCGTACGCATCAGTGCGCGGATCCGCTCTCGACGCGCTTCTTCAGCCCGTCAAGGGCGCGGTCGATGATGACCTTCTCGGCCTTCCGCTTGATCATCCCGAGCATGGGGATCTTGACGTCCACGGTGAGCCGGTAGGTGACCTCGGTGCGCTCGCCGCCGTCCACCGGGCGGAGGGTGTACGAGCCGTCGATGGCGCGCAGCATCTGCGACTTCACCAGGGTCCAGCTCACCTCGTCGGCACCGCTCCAGGTGTACGCCAGGGTGTGGTCGTCCTTGATGGCCCCGGCGTCGAGGACCAGCCGGACCTCCACGGCCCGCCCCTCGGCGTCCCGCGCGACCACCTCGGCCTGCTTCACCTCGCCGGTCCACTCGGGGTAGCGGTCGAAGTCGGCGATCACGCCCATCACTTCGGCGGGCGCCGCGTCGATGATGATGCTCGAGCTGGTGTGTTCCGCCATCGCCGCGGCTCCTCACAGTGCGGTACCGGTACCCGGCCGGGACACGGGCCCATGCCGTACGTCCCGGGGTGAAGGGGTGAATATGTGGTGTGCAGGCTATCGCGACCGGGGACGCCCCCGGTCCACGCCCCGGACGATCACGCGGGGCGGCGGCCGGGCGTCACCACCGGAGGGTCCACGGCCGCCCGGTCGAGGCGAAGTGGCCGACATTGACGCACTCGGTCGCGCCGACCCGCATCCGGGACACCAGCGGCTGGTGGACATGGCCGAAGAGGGCGTACCGGGGCGCGGTCCGGCGGATGGCGTCCAGCAGGGCCGTGCTGCCGCGCTCGAAGCGGCGGGCGACCGTGTCGTAGGTCAGCTCCGGCACCTCCGGCGGAATGTGCGAGCAGAGCACGTCGACCTCGCCGAGCGCCTCGACCTTCGCCGCGTACTCCTCGTCGGAGATCTCGTAGGGCGTGCGCTGCGGGGTGCTCAGCCCGCCGCCGACGAAGCCGAAGACCAGTCCGCCGATCTCGGCGCGCTCGCCGTCGAGGACGGTGACGCCGGGGCGGGCGTACTCGGGCCAGAGCGCCGGGATGTCGACATTGCCGTAGGTGGCGTAGGTCGGGGTGGGAAAGGCCGCGAACAGCTCGGCGTACTGGCGGCGGACGGCTCCCTCGATCAGCGCCTCCCGGCCCCCCTCGCCCAGCCCGAGTCCGGCCCAGAGGCCGCGGGCCAGGTCCCGGGCCTCGTCGAAGCGGCGGGCGGTGCGCAGGGAGACGATCAGATCGGCGTTCTCGACGCCGAAGAGGTCGGGGAAGATCCCGCGCGAATGGTCGTGGTAGTCGAGGAAGAGCACGAGGTCGCCCAGGCAGATCAGGGCATCGGCCCCGGCGCCCGCCCGGGCGAGGTCCGCCGCGTTGCCGTGCACATCGCTGACGACATTGATTCTGGTACCCACCCGTACACCCTCCCCTGACTCCGGCCGGCCCCGCTGATCAGCGTAAGTCGTATCCGGGGCGTCCGGCCGGGCCGCGGGGCCCGCTCCGCGCGGCGGACCTGCCGTTCTTCCGGGTTGCGGTACCGGTGGACTACCGTGGGACCAGGTCGTGCCCGGAGGATCTGCGGTATGCCGACGGCGGGTGTGACGCACGGAACATCTGGCCGGAACCCTCTACCCGGAACGACTACCGGTGGGTAACGTCCGGGCAGCCCAGTGCACCCACCACGAAGCTGTGGCGCCGGCGCCCGATGAGGAGCAGCAGTCTTGCGCGAGTTCAGCCTTCCGGCTCTGTACGAGGTCCCGGCCGACGGGAATCTGACGGATCTCATCCACCGCAACGCCGCTCAGTACCCCGAGGTCGCGGTCATGGGCCGCCGGACCGACAGCGGCTGGACCGATGTCACCGCCCGCGAGTTCCTCGCCGAGGTACGCGCCGTCGCCAAGGGCCTGATCGCCTCCGGTGTCGCGCCCGGCGACCGGGTCGCCCTGATGTCCCGCACCCGCTACGAGTGGGTGCTGCTGGACTTCGCGATCTGGAGCGCGGGGGCCGTGAGCGTCCCCGTGTACGAGACCAGCTCCGCGGAGCAGATCGCGTGGATCCTCTCCGACTCCGGCACGGTCGCCGTCGTCGTCGAGAGCGCTGCGCACGTCGCCGCCGTGGACTCCGTCCGGGACGATCTGCCGAAGCTCCGCTCCGTCTGGCGCATCGACGCGGGTGCCGTCGACGAGCTGACCGCGGCGGGCGCGGAACTGGCGGACTCGGCGGTCGACGAACGCAGCGCCGCGCTCAAGGCGGACGACGTGGCCACGATCGTCTACACCTCGGGCACCACCGGGCGGCCGCGCGGCTGTGTCCTCACCCACCGCGCGTTCTTCGCCGAGTGCGGCAACATCGTGGAGCGCCTCAAGCCGCTCTTCCGCACCGGCGACAGCTCCGTCCTGCTGTTCCTGCCCGCCGCGCACGTCTTCGGGCGGATGACCGAACTCGCCGCGATCATGGCGCCGATCAAACTCGGCACCCTGCCCGACATCAAGACCCTCACCGACGATCTCGCGGCCTTCAGGCCTACGGTGATACTCGGCGTTCCCCGGGTGTTCGAGAAGGTCTACAACGGGGCGCGGGCGAAGGCCCAGGCCGACGGCAAGGGCAAGATCTTCGACCGGGCCGCGCTGACCGCCATCGACTACAGCCGGGCACAGGACACCCCGCAGGGGCCGTCCCTCGGACTGCGGATCCGGCACGCCCTCTTCGACCGGCTGGTCTACCGCAAGCTGCGGGCCGTACTCGGCGGCCGCGGCGAGTACGCGATCTCCGGCGGCGCGCCGCTCGGCGAACGCCTCGGGCACTTCTTCCGCGGTATCGGATTCACGGTGCTGGAGGGCTACGGGCTCACCGAATCCTGCGCGGCGACCGCCTTCAACCCCTGGGACCGGCAGAAGATCGGCACGGTCGGCCAGCCGCTGCCCGGCACGGTGGTGCGGATCGCCGACGACGGCGAGGTGCTGCTCCACGGCGAGCACCTCTTCGAGGGCTACTGGAACAACGAGGCGGCGACGGCGGACTCCCTGCGCGACGGCTGGTTCCACACCGGGGACATCGGCACCCTCGACGAGGACGGCTATCTCTCCATCACCGGCCGGAAGAAGGAGATCCTGGTGACCGCGGGCGGCAAGAACGTCGCCCCCGCGGTCATCGAGGACCGGATCCGGTCGCACGCGCTGATCGCCGAGTGCATGGTCGTCGGCGACGGCCGCCCGTTCGTCGGCGCGCTGATCACCCTCGACGAGGAGTTCCTGGGCCGCTGGGCCGCGGGGCGCGGCAAGCCGGCGGGCTCGACGGCGGAGTCCCTGCGGGACGACCCCGATCTGCTGGCCGAGATCCAGCGCGCCGTCGACGACGGCAACGCGGCGGTGTCCAAGGCGGAGTCGGTACGGAAGTTCCGGCTGCTGGGGGCGCAGTTCACCGAGGACGCGGGCCATCTGACGCCGTCGCTGAAGCTGAAGCGGAGTGTGGTGGCGAAGGACTTCGCGGACGAAATCGAATCCCTCTACCGGAGCGCCTCCCGCTGAGGCGCCTCCCGCTGGGGGGGCCTGTGGTCCAGGGGCCCCTGGGGGTGCCGCACCTGCGTGGTGCCTGCGCGTTGGGCCCGGGGCGCCGTGGGTGCTGTTTCCGCGTGTCCGGCTGCGGGGTCGTTGGTGGCTGGTCGCGCAGTTCCTCGCGCCCCTGGGTACTCGTGCCTGCGGCCCTTGCCCGGTGCGGGCGCCCCGGGGTGGTCGAGTCACGCTCTTCGTGGGGTCGTCACCCGGTCCTGTCTGGTTCGGGCAGGTCGGCGGCCTCCGGGCTCACCTCCTCGCAGGCTGCGATGCACCGCCACTGAAACGCGTCCCGTCTTGTCGCAGCCCACTGCGGGGGCGACCCTGCACCCCCCTCCCCACGGACCCGTTGCATGGAAGCCCCCGGACCCCAAGCCGCCGACAGGTGAGCCCAACCTCCGGGCTGAGCACATCCCCGGGGATGGGTGACCGCACCCCGAGAGGGGCGCACCCTCCGAGGGTGGGTGACCGCAAGATTTGTCCTCCCCCGGTGACGGCGACACCATCAGGGGCTTTGCGGTGCTGCTCAAGTCGGGGTCACGTGGGAGTGGGGTGCAGGGTCGCCCCCGCAGCCGATGGCGACAAGCAAGGCTGCTCCCGGGGGCGGTGCATCGCCGTCGGCGAGGAGGTGAGCCCGGAGGCCCACGACCCACCCGAACCCAGACAAGACCGGTCACGACCCCACGAAGCAACGGTCACAAAGCCTTTCAGCCCCGCCGGCGTTTGAGGCGCAGAAGCAACCCGCACCCCGCGGGCAAGGCACACCCCCGGGAGACCTGGGCGCGAGGAACCCGAGCGGGAGGCGCCCCCGCCCCGCCGGCGTTTGAGGCGCAGAAGCAACCCGCACCCCGCGGGAAGCAGGGCCCCCGGGGCTACCCGGGCCGAGGAACCCCAGCGGGAGGCGCCCCCGCACGCAAGGGCGCTAGAGGAGGTCCTGGAGGCGCGTGGCGAGGAGGTCCCAGCGCCACTTCTCCTCGACCCACCGGCGGCCCCGTTCGCCCATCCGGCGGCGGAGCTCCGGGTCCGCCAGCAGGGTGGCGATCCGGTCGGCCGACTCCGCCACCGCGGCCTCGCCGGTGCCGCCGCGGACCACCCACCCCGTTTCGCCGTCCAGTACGGCGTCCGGCGCGCCGCCCGAATCGCCCGCGACGACCGGCAGCCCGGTCGCGGACGCCTCCAGGTAGACGATGCCGAGCCCCTCGACGTCGAGCCCGCCCCGGCGGGTGCGGCAGGGCATGGCGAAGACGTCGCCCGCACCGTAGTGCGCGGGCAGTTCGGCCCACGGCACGGCGCCGGTGAAGCGGACGGATTCGGCGACGCCGGTGTTCTCGGCCAGCCGCCGCAGGTCGTTCTCGTACGGCCCGCCGCCGACGATCAGCAGGACGGTGCCGGGGACCCGGGCCAGGATCGCCGGCAGCGCCCGGATCAGGGTGTCCTGGCCCTTGCGCGGCACGAGGCGGGAGACGCAGACGACGACCGGCCGGCCGGTGAGGCCGAGCCGTTCGCGTACGGCGGCGCCGCCGGAGTCCGGGTGGAAGGTCTTCTCGTCGACGCCGGGCGGCAACTGCACCATGCGTCCGGCGGCGGCCGGGGTGAGCGCGGCGGCGATCCGGGAGCGGGTGTACTCGCCCAGGTAGGTGATCGTGTCGGTGCCTTCGCCGATGCGGCGCAGCAACTGCCGGGAGCCGGGCAGCTGGGCCCAGCCCGCTTCGTGACCGTGGGAGGTGGCGACGATCCGCCGGGCGCCCGCGCGGCGCAGCGCGGGGCCCATCAGCCCGAGGGGGGCGGCGGCGCCGAACCAGACGGAGGTGCAGCCGTGTTCCCGGAGCAGACCGGTGGCGCGGCTGGTGACCCGGGGGGTCGGCAGCAGCACGGTCGTCCGGTCCCGTACGACGGTGAACGGCTGCTCCGCGTCGAAGGCGGCGGTCGCCTCGGCGCCCTCACGGCCGTGCTTCCAGGTGGAGGCGTAGACGACGAGCATGCCGGGGTCCAGCCGCAGGGCCATGTTGTGCAGAAACGCCTGGATGCCACCGGGCCGCGGCGGGAAGTCGTTGGTCACGATCAGGGTCTTGTGCATCGTGCGCCGACAGTACCAACCGGCTCCGGTGCCGGCCCGGGGACGGCGTCCCTCCGGCCCTGCCTCACGGTCCGGCGGTCCCGGCCGCTGCATCATGTGCGGGTGCGGCCGCCGGACCGTGGGGCGGCGCCTGCCGGGAGAAGGGGCGGCGATGACCGACGGGTGGCGCGAGGGCACCGTGGGGAACGGCGGAGAGGGAGCAGGACGGGTCTTGGGGTGGCCCGGGGCCGCCGTGTGGTCGGCGACCCGGGCCGTTCTGCTGCTCTGTGTGTTCAAGGTGGTCACCGTCCCCGGGCCCGATGTCACTTCGGACGTATCGGTGATCTACCGGGGCTGGTACGAGGTGCTGCGCACCGGGACGTTCCCGCTCGGGGACGTCACCTGGCAGTACCCGCCGGCCGCCGCGCTGGCGATCCTGTCCCCCGCCGCGCTGCCGTTCCTGGAGTACGCGACCGCGTTCTTCGTCCTGGCGCTGCTGTGCGACGCGGCGGTGACGGCCCTGCTGGTGGCCGGGGCCCGCCGCCCCGGGGGGTCGTCGCGGGGTGTGTGGGTGTGGGTGGCGGGAGTACCGCTGCTGGGGCCCACCGCGTACGCCCGCTACGACCTGATGGTCACGGCGGTCGCGGTCGCGGCGCTGGTCGCGGGGGTACGGCGGCCGCGGCTCATGGGGGCTCTGGTGGCGCTGGGAGCGCTGCTGAAGGTCTGGCCGGTGCTGCTCCTGGCGGGGGTGGCCCGGGCGGCGGTGTGGCGGGCGGCGGCGGTGACGGCGGCGGCGGTTCTGGCGGTCTCGCTCGCCGTGCCGGGGGCGTTCGGTTTCCTCGGCCACCAGCGGGACCGGGGTACGGAGGTGGAGTCCCTGGGGGCGCTGGTGTTCCACGTATGGCGGCTGGTGGGCGACTGGGAGGGGCAGGTGCTGCTGCACTACGGCTCCCTGGAGTTCCTCGGGCCGTATGTCCCGGTGGTGTCCCGCGCCGCCCTGGTGCTGGCCGCCGCCGCGCTGGCCTGGCTGGTGCTGTGGCGCCTGCGCGCCACGGCGGCGGCCCGCGGAGTGACCGAGTCCGCCGCAACGGCCGGTGGCGGGACCGGCCCCGCCGGAACGGCCACCGGGACCGGAGCGACGACCCCGGGCCGCAGGCCCTACGGCGCCCGGCCCGGGATCCTGGGGGCCTGCGGCGGGCCGGGGGTGGTGGCCGATGCCGCGTTCACCGCGGTGCTGCTGTTCACCACCACCAGCCGGGTGATCAGCCCGCAGTACCTGCTCTGGCTGGTCGGGCTGGCCGCCGTCTGTCTGCTGCGGCGCCCGGCGCGGATGACGGCGCCCGCCGTGCTGGTGCTCGCGGCGACGGCGGTCACCGTGCTGGAGTTCCCGGTCTTCTTCGGCGAGGTGGTGACGAGCAGCCCGGCGGGGGTGGCGCTGATCGTGGTGCGGAACGCCCTGCTGGTCGCGGCGTCGCTGACGGCGTGCCGGGCACTGTGGCGGGCCACGGTCCCCCGGGCGGGCGCCGCGACCGGGTCCCCGGGAGCCGCGGCGGCTCCGGCTCCCGCTATCTCAGCCGGTCCTTCAGATACTCCCGCCAGCGCGCGGTGAACTCCTCCGGGGCGAGGCCGAGGAGCTGGTGCATGGCCTTGGCCACGACGGCGGTGCGGTCGCCGCCCTCGCCGATCCGGCGGTAGAGGCGTACGAGGGTGTCCTCGCCCCATTCGGAGGCGATCAGCTCGCAGGCGAGCCAGCCGCCCTCGTAGGCGCGGGCCAGGGTCGACTGGTCGCCACCGAAGGAGAACTCGCGGTCGTCGGGGAGGAGAGCGGGCGGTTCGCCGCGCCGGACGGCGCGCAGCAGTTCGGGGGCGTTCTGGCCGGTCTCCCGGGGGCTCTCCCGGTAGGCGACCCAGTCGGCGAAGCCCTCGGAGAGCCACATGGGGGTGGCCGCGGAGGTCGCGCTGCGGGTGGCGACATGGGTGGTCTCGTGGGTGAGGACCACGTTCCGGCCGACGTCCCCGAGGCTGTCGTAGGCGACGGGGTTGACGATGACCCGGTCGGCGGGGACCGCCGCCGATGTCCCGGTCTCCCCCGTGGTCACGGCGGCGATGCCGCGGTAGGCGGCCGGGGGCGTGCCCAGCAGGCCGCCCATGGCCTCCAGCGATTTGGGGACCATGACCACGACCCGCCCGGCCCAGGGGACCGGCCAGGCCCGGGACACGGCGGGCACCGTACGGTCCACGGCGTCCGCCAGGGCCCGGAGCCGGTCCTCGGGCCGTCCGACGGCCAGGACCAGCGAGTTGCGGCCGCGGACGACGCTGACGGGCCCCTGCTGCCACAGTTGCTCGGCGGCGCCCTTGCCGGGCCGGTCCGCGGTCACGAACCAGCGGCTGTCGCGCAGGCCCAGTTCGAGGCGGCGGGGGACGACGACGGACGCGGTGTCGTAGCCCCGTACCCGGTAGTGGAGTTCGGCGTCGGCGAAGACCCGGGGGCCGTCCCGCCGGACCGCGCCGAGCCGGTAGGTCCAGGAGCCGATGGGCACACCCGCGAGATTGCGGAACAGCCTGCGTTCGGTGGACCGCAGTTCGGCCCGGTCGGGCATGACAACGGCCAGATATGCCTCCTCGTCCCGGAGGAGCAGCGCGGCCGCCCGGGCGTTGAGGGTCTCCTGGACCGAGTCGACGGTATGGCCGGACGCCCGGGGGTCCACGCCGCAGCCCGCCGCCCCGCCCAGCACCAGGGCAAAGCCGGACGCCAGGGCCCGCCGCCGTCCCGGTCCCCGGTTCTGTTCGCTCGGCCGGTCCCCGGGGGTCTCTCGGATCCGGTCCGGCCTTCCGTGCACAGCCACCCGGCAGATCGTACGGAACGCGGGGCCCGGCGGACGGGTGTTCAGACGCGGGTGACCGAAGAGACGGGCATCATGCCCACCGGGTCGTAGCGGACGGCGGCCCCGGGGTAGGGCGCGTGGACGACCTGTCCGTTGCCGACGTACATGCCGATATGGCTGGCGTCGTCGCGGTAGGCGACGAGGTCGCCGGGGCGGGCCTGGGAGAGCGGGACGCGCTGTCCGGCGTACCGCTGGGCCTGCGAGGTACGGGGCAGTCCGATGCCCGCCTGGGCGTACGACCACTGGGTGAGGCCGGAACAGTCGAAACCGGAGGGGCCGTTGGCACCCCAGATGTAGGGGCGGCCCACGGCGCTGCGGGCGGCTTCCACCGCGGCGGCGGCGCGGGCGGAGGGGGCGCCGCCGGCGCCGGGGCCGGAGAGCGGGCCCCGGCCGGACCGGGAGGCCCTGGCGTAGGGGTCGCGTTCCCCGGCGGGCAGGGTGTTCAGCACCCGCCGGGCGGCGGCGAGTTTCCGTTCGACGGAGCGCTTGTGGCGGGCGACGGCGGCCCGGGAGCGCTCCAGTTCGGCGAGGTCGCGGACGGCTTCGGCGCGCTGCTGGGCGAGTTGGCGCTGGGCGTGCAGATAGGCGTTGAGGGTGCCTGCCTGCCGGGCGGCGATCCGGTCCAGGACCTCGGCCCGGCGCAGGAAGGTATCGGGGTCGGAGGAGAGGAGCAGCATCAGGGCGGGGTCGGTGCCGCCGAGGCGGTACTGGGCGCCCGCGACGGCGCCGAGGGCGCCCCGCATCCGGTTGACCCGTTCCTGGCCGCGGGCGAGGGCTTCCTGGGCGGCCCGGGTGCGCTGCCGCAGCTTCGCGGCGCGCTCGCCGGCCAGGTTGAAGTCCTCGGTGGCCCGCTCGGCGTCCGCGAGCAGTCTGTCGACTCCGGCGCGGGCGGTCTGCGGGGTGCCGGGCTCGCCGGGGGCGGCGCCCGCGGGGGCAGCGCCGAACGCGGCCGCCGTGGCGGCCGCGGCGGCGGACAGGACGGTGAGCCGGGCACCGTGGGTGGGGCCGGGCTGTGGGGGCCGTCGATGGGACGCCACGGAGCGCGCTCCTTCCGCGTACGGGGATTCGTGCGCGGCAGACAGTAGCCGGATGGTCACACCGCGGGCACGGGCATCGCGGGCGGATACGGCGGCGCCCCGCCGGGAGACCACAGGTCAACGGCGGGGCGCGGCGTCAGTGCGGGGGCGCGGGATTCGCCCGATCGGGCGGCATGCCCGGGTGTGGCGCGGGAAGGTGCCGGCGGCGGGCGTCAGCCGATCCGGACACCGAACTGGAACGGCATGTTGTTCATGGACTCGTAACGTACGACGGCTCCGGAGCGCGGCGAGTGGAGGATCTGCCCGTTGCCCGCGTACAGGGCGACATGGTGCAGGTCGCCGTAGAAGATGACCAGGTCGCCGGGCTTGAGGTCGCTCTTCTTGTAGATCCGGGTACCGGCGTTGGCCTGGTCCTGGGACATCCGCGGGAGCTTGACGTTGGCCTGCTTGTACGCCCAGGAGGTGAAGCCGGAGCAGTCGAAGGAGTTGGGGCCGGTGGCGCCCCAGAGGTACGGCTTGCCGATCTTGCTCTGGCCGGCGGCGAAGGCGGCGGCGGCGGTGCTCGATCCGGGCAGCGACTTGCCGAGGTCGGGGCGGGCACTCGCGTCGGACCGGTTGGCGCGGGTCTGCTCCTGCTGGAGTTCCTGCCGCTCCTTGGCGGTGAGGGTGTTCAGCAGCTTCTGTGCGGCGCCGAGTTTGGCCTGCACCTCGCGCTTCTTGGTGCCGAGCTGCTTGCGGGTCTCGGCCAGGTCGGTGAGCTTGCCCTGGGCTTCCTTGCGCTGCTGCGCGAGGTCGCGCCGCTTCTCCTGGATGGCGTCGATGGCATCGCTGTGGCGGCTGCCGATCTGGTCGAGCGCGGACGCCTTGTCGAGATAGGTGTCCGGGTCGGAGGAGAGGAAGAGCTGGAGCGCCGGGTCGATGCCGCCGGAGCGGTACTGGGCGGCGGCGACCGTTCCGAGGTTGTTCCGCAGGGTGTTGAGTTCGTCCTGGCCGCGGGCGACGCGGTCCTGGAGGGCGTCGACCTGCTTCTGGAGCTTCTCCTGCTTCTCCTTGGCCCCGTTGAACTTCTCGGTGGCCTGCGCGGCCTCCTCGTACAGCTTGTCGACCTTCGCCTTGACCTCGCTCTTGCTGGGCTGCGGGGCGGCGTTGGCGCTCTGGGAGCTCAGGGCCACGGCGGCAGCCGCGGTCGCGGTGAGCACGGTGACACGGGTACGGCCCGGCTGCTTGGCACGACGGTGGGACGCCACGGAGTCGGGCTCCTTCTCCTCGGGACCGCCTGCCGGAGGGGGAACGAACATCCCCGGCTCCGCTCCGGCGGCTCCCCCGTATCAACGGCCGGCGGTGGCGGACTCGGCGGTTCTTCGCTGCCACCCCGGGTGGGTGATCAACCGTGCGAAGGTTCGAGGCCCGACCCTAGTAACACTCTTGTGATCAGTTCAAATCCTCATCCGAAAAATTCCGGCCGTTCGCGCATTCTTTACCCTCGCCCCACCCTGTGTCAGGGGTGGTTGACCGACCGTTCCGCCCCAAGAGGCAACAACAGGCAACAAGAACTGACAAGAGATCACAGGAGAACCGAAGCCGCACCAAAGGGTGCACCGAGCCGAAAAGGGGCACCCGGCCCGGCAGCGGCGGCGGCCGGGGCTCAGACCCGGGAGAGGCGCTTCAGCAGCAGCAGCGAGGCCACCGGGCGGGCCCCGGCCTTGGCGACGCCGTCGGCGACCTCGCGGTCGGTGGAGACCACCACCACCGGCCGGCCCGGCGGCTCGGCCCGCACCAGCTGGCGGATCAGCTCGTCCGCGGTCACCCCGGCCTTGGAGAACAGCACCCGCACCCCGCGCGGCGGGGCCAGCAGTACGGGCGCGGCCAGTTCGGCGCCGTCGAAGACACAGGTGATCTCCGCGCCGGTCTGGGCGGCCAGTACCGAGAGCCCGCCCAGCAGCCGCAGCCGCTGCTTCTCCAGCGGCATCGTCGGATAGCCGGTCTTGGTGACGTTGTAGCCGTCGACGACCAGATGGACCTGCGGCAGCGAGAGCAGTTGGTCGAGCAGCGCCGGATCCGTCTCGGACAGGGCGCGGGCCGCGATGTCCTTGGGCGACATCCGGCCGGGCGCCACGGCGTCCACGGTGTCCGCCGGATGCAGGGAGGCGGGCGGCAGGGCCAGTTCGCGGCGGAGGCCCTGGGCGGCGTCGAGCACGGTGTCCAGCAGCAGCCGCAGCCGCATGTCCTCGATGGACCGGCCCTCGCGGGCGGCCCGGCGCCCGGCCTCGACGGCCGCCTCGGCCTCCCCGAGCCGGGCCTTGAGGCGGCGGGTCTCGCTCTCGGCGGCGGACACCTGGGCCGCGGCCTCGGCCCGGGCCGTCTCCAGTTCGGCACCGGCCCGGCGGAGCGCGGCCTCACCGCGTTTGATGTCGCTCTCGGCGCTGCGCAGTTTCCGGCGAAGCGATTCCGCTTCCTTGCGGGAGCTCTCCAGCTCCGCCCGGAGCCGTTCGGTCTCGCCGCGGGTCAGGGTGCGGGCCTCGGTCAGCTCGTCCCGGAGCCGCTCCAGCTCCTGCCGGCCGGCCTCGTCGGCCCGCTCGGCGTCCACCCGCTGGGCCTCCTCGCCCGCGGCGGCGACCAGCTTCACCCATCCGGCGGGCCGCAGGACGTACGCGGCGGCGGCCACGTCCAGCGGATCGGCGGCGGCCGGCGGGGCACCGGCGGCCAGGGCGGCGCACAGCTCCGGCTGGGCGGTGGTGATCCGGTCGCCGATGCGCTGCCGGAAGACGGGATCGCTCTCCAGCGCCGCCGCCATCGCGTTCCCCGCGAGCCTGGCGCGCCGGGAGGGGGTGAAACGGGCGTACTGCCGCAGCTGGGCCGGCAGCTCCGACACGGTCAGCCCGCCGAAGGCGTCGGCGACCAGCGCCACGACCCTGCGCCGGACGCCTTCCGGCAACGGCCGGTCGAGCACCTCCGCGGCATCACCGGCCGGCCCGGCCGGTCGGGCGCCGCTCTCAGGCTGCTCCACGCTCCGTCACCCCACTACCCGTCAACCGAGACCCGGCCGCCTCCGCTCAGGAGGCCGCGCCGGGCCTGTCCACCAGCTCGATCTGATCCACGGCGTTGCACCAGCGGCAGCGCACGGACTCGATGGTCTCACTGAGCACCTCCCGCTCCTCGACGGCGGGCTCCCCGGCCAGGTCCAGATGGACGTACTCGACGACCTTGGAGGAGCGGGTCACATCGAAGCGGGTGAGGTTGCCGCAGAGCGTGCAGCGCCAGCGGGTGTCGGCCGTCGGCGTGGGCACCGTCTTCATCGTTCCGTCCGTCCTGTTCGTCGCGGATTGCATCCGGTCTGTCCCTTACGGTTCGTGCGGTTGATCCGGTCACCGCGCGGTGCGCCGTCGAACTGCGGGTGTACTGCCCGTAACTCTATGGCCTCGAGGGGGTGCGGTGACACGGCGAGGCACCCTGTACCGATAGCACCCCTTACGCCATCATCTGTCCCGTGAGTCCTTGGCAACAAGCGGCCCGGCGCGTGCTCGTCGCGGCGGTACGGCGGGCCGCCGCGACGAGCGCACGCGTACGCCGTACGACGGGGACCGGAGCGGGGCGTACACCGGAGGACGGAGCGGGCCCTACGCCGCCGGATGCGGTCCCCGGCACCGGGACCCCGGTCGTCACCTGGGCCCTGATCGCGGTCTGCTGCGCGGCCTTCCTGCTGGGGCCGGTCTCCGGGCTCCATCCCTCCTACGGCTCCGGGGAGGCCCTCACCGCGGCCCGGGGCGCGTACTTCGCCCGCTGGGGGGTGATCCCCGCCCGGCTCGCCGACGGGGCGCCGGGCACCCTGCTCACCCCGCTCACCGCGCTCTTCGTCCACGGCAACTGGCTGCATCTCCTCGGGAACATGCTCTTCCTCTACGTCTTCGGCGCCATGACCGAGGAACACCTGGGACGACTGCGGTTCACCCTCTTCTATCTGGGGGCCGGTTATACGGCGCTGGCCGCCTACGCGGCCGCCAACGCCGACTCCGAGCAGACCCTGGTCGGCGCCTCGGGGGCGATCTCGGCCGTGCTCGGTGCCTTTCTCTTCCTCTTCCCGAAAGCCCGGGTCACCAGTCTCTTCCCGTTCCTCTTCTTCCTTCCGCTGCGGTTCCCGGCCCGGGTGGTGCTGGTCTTCTGGTTCGTGCTCCAGTGGCTCGCGGCGACCGGGCTGGGCCAGGGCTCGCCCGCCGTGGCCTATCTGGCGCATCTGGTGGGGTTCGGGACCGGCTTCCTCTACGCGTGGGGACGATTCCGGCGTCCGGCTAGAGTGAAGGCCCCAGCAGCGGCCACCGAGGGAGACAGCCAGCCGTGATCACCGCGATCGTGCTCATCAAGACCAGCGTGGACCGGATCCCCGAGATCGCCGACGAGATCGCGGCGCTGGAGAACGTGAGCGAGGTCTTCTCGGTGACCGGGACCTACGATCTGATCGCCATGGTCCGGGTGGCCCGGCACGAGGACCTCGCGGAGGTGATCCCGGGCCGGATCAGCAGGATCGGCGGGGTCCTGGGCACCGATACGCACGTCGCGTTCCGGACGTACTCCCAGCACGATCTGGAGGCCGCGTTCGCCATCGGCCTCGACGCCTGACGGCGTACGGCGCCACCGCAGTCCGTGGGCGCAGGAAGCGCACCACGAGCGCGGCAGCCGGGGGCACAGCGGGCCCGGCCCGGCGGCCCGCCATGGCGCGCCCGGCGCGTGGCCGTCGTCACAGCCTGCGCACCAGCCCCACCACCTGCGAGTTTCCCCGCAGGAAACCTTCAGATGAAGAATTCTTCATCCTCTTCTCATCCGGATGACGCCCTGCGGCTCCCACCATCGACATCATGCTCTTCTCCCACCGCATCGCGGCCCTGATCGCCGTCGTCGCGATCCCCCTCGGGATCGCGGTGACCAGCTACGCCCTCACCGACAGCTCCGACACCCCGAAGGTCCCGCCGAAGGTGAAGCTGGACTCGGGCACACCCTCCGGCTCGCCCGGCGGGCCCACCGGCACCGCCGGCAGCCCCGGACCGACCCAGGGCGACGAGACGGTGGCGCCCCCGGTGAGCGAGAACCCCGGCGACGACGACGGCCCCTCGGTGACCACCTCCCCGTCCCGGAGCGCCGTGACCGGCCGGCCGGGGACCAACGGCGGAAACACGGGCGGCGCGGCCACGGGCGGCGGCAGCGGCGGCGGGGCGACCAATCCCGGCCAGGGCAACAACGGCGGGGACGACGACGGCCCGGGAGGCGACGACTTCGGTGACGACGGCTGAACCGCTGCGCCGCTGGGTCGTCGCACGGCTCCGGACGGTCTCCGCCCGGGCCCGGATCCTCCTCTGGCTGCTCATTGTCATGGCCGTGGCACTCGCCGCGGTCGCCCTGGCCACCCGCTCGGTACTGCTGCGCGACGCCGACCAGCGGATCAACGGTCTTCTGGTGCAGGAGACCAACGAGTTCGCCAGCTTCGTCGAACACGGCCGCGACCCGGCGACCGGGCAGCCCTTCACCGATCCGCACCAACTGCTGAAAACCTTCCTGACCCGCCAGTACCCGGACCCGGACGAGGAGCTGCTCGGCCTGGTCTTCAATCCGGCCGAGGGCCACAACAAGATCCAGCAGAGCCGGGACCACGGCATGGCCTACCCCCTGGTGGAGGACAAGCCGTCCCGGCAGCAGATCTTCAGGGCCGACGACTCCGCCGGAGTGCTCGAACGCCCCGAGGGCGACATCCGGTGGGCCAAGGTGCCCATCGAGTCCCCCAACGGGCACCCGGCGGCGGCGTTCGTCGTCGCCATCCACCCCGCGGGCGAGCAGCAGAAGGCGGCCGACGTCTTCCATATGCTGCTCGCGATATCCGGGGTGGCCCTGCTGATGACCACCGGTATCGGCTGGGTCGTCGCGGGCCGCATCCTCCGTCCCGTACGGCTGGTCCGCACCACCGCGGCCCAGCTCACCGAGCAGGACCTCACCCAGCGCATCCCGGTCCAGGGCCGCGACGACATCGCCGCGCTCGCCGAGACCTTCAACGCCATGCTCGACCGGCTGGAGCGGGCGTTCGCGGCCCAGCGCGAGTTCGTCGACGACGCGGGCCACGAACTGCGCACCCCCATCACCATCGTCCGGGGCCATCTGGAGCTGATGGGCGACGACCCGGCCGAACGGGAGCAGACCGTCCGGATCGTGATGGAGGAACTCGACCGGATGAGCCGGATCGTCGAGGACCTGCTGCTGCTCGCCAAGGCCGAGCGGCCGGACTTCGTCGCCCCGGAACCGGTCCAGATCGGGGAGCTGACCGCCGATGTCTTCGTCAAGGCCCGGGCGCTGGGCGAGCGGAACTGGCAGCTCGCCGAGGCGGTCGACGCCGAGGTCATGCTCGACCCGCAGCGGATCACCCAGGCCATGGTGCAGCTGGCGCAGAACGCGGTCCAGCACACCACCACGGGCCAGCGGGTCAGCATCGGCTCGCGCGACGAGGGCGACCGGATCGAGCTGTACGTCGCCGACAGCGGCCCCGGGGTACAGCCCCAGGACGCCCAGGTCATCTTCGAACGCTTCCGGCGCGGCACCGCGCGGCGCGGCTCCCGGGCCACCGGGGCCGGGCTGGGGCTCGCCATCGTGAAGGCCATCGCCGAAGGGCACGGCGGGCACGTCGAGCTGCGGCCCACCGAGGGCGGCGGCGCCACCTTCGTCCTCGTACTCCAGAAGGAGGCCACCCCGTGAACCGGATACTCATCGTCGAGGACGAGGAACGCATCGCGTCGTTCGTGGAGAAGGGGCTGCGCGCCAACGGCTTCACCACCAGCGTCGTCCACGACGGGGACGCCGCCTACGACTACGCCGTCACCGGCGGCTTCGATCTGGTGATCCTCGATATCGGGCTGCCCGGCCGGGACGGCTTCACCGTCCTGCGGCAACTGCGCGAGGCCCAGGTGACGGTGCCGGTGATCGTGCTCACCGCCCGGGACTCCGTACGCGACACGGTGGCCGGTCTGGAGGGCGGCGCCGACGACTGGATGACCAAGCCGTTCCGCTTCGAGGAGCTGCTGGCCCGGGTCCGGCTGCGGCTGCGCACGGCGGCCCGGGCGCCGGAGGTCACCGTCCTGCGCAACGGCGAACTCACCCTCGACCTGCGGACCCGCCGGGCCCGCTCCGGGGAGCGGATGGTCGATCTGACGGCCCGTGAATTCGTGCTGCTCGAACTCTTTCTGCGCCATCCGGGACAGGTGCTGTCCCGGGAGCAGATCCTCTCCCATGTCTGGGGGTACGACTTCGACCCCGGCTCCAACATCGTCGACGTCTATGTCCGCGCGCTGCGGAAGAAGCTGGGCGCCGACCGGGTGGAGACGGTGCGCGGAATGGGCTACCGCCTGCCGGAGTGAACCGCGCCCGGCAGGGGCGCGCGCGAAGGAGCCGTACGGTGAACACGCCGTACGGCTCCTTCGCGTCACCCCTCGTGCTGCGATGCGCCCCCGGCCGGGCGCTTTGGTGAAGTTCCTTTCATCATCGGCTCATGAAGTGCTCACCGCCCGGGTGAAACCTCTTATCCGTGACACTGAACCTCCGACAGGCCGTGACCCTCTGTGTGGCGCTCAGCATCTGCGCGCTGCTCGTCGTTCCCGGCAACTTCCCCGGACTGAGCGGCGACGCCCGGATCACCCTCGGCGTCTTCGCCATCGCCACCTGCGCATGGATCGGCACCCCGATCGACGACACCTATATCGCGCTGGGCGCGGGGCTGGCGCTCACGGCGACCGGGGTGATCACCAGTGACACGCTCTTCGGGACCCTCGGCGACGACACCGTCTGGCTGCTGATCTGCGCCTTCGTCCTGGCCGCCGCGGTGGCCAGGACCGGTCTCGCGGGGCGGGCCGCGGTCTTTCTGGTCACCGGCGCCCGTACGGTCCGCCAGCTGGTCCATCTGACCACCGCGGCCCTGGTGGTCACCGCCTTCGCGGTGCCCGCGACCTCGGGACGGGCCGCGCTCGCGCTGCCGGTCTTCATCGCACTGGCGAAGGCTCTGGCGGACCGCAAGCGGCTGGTGGTGATGCTGGCGCTGCTGTTCCCGACGGTGATCCTGCTCTCCGCGGTCGCCACCCTGATCGGCGCGGGCGCCCATCTGATCACGGTGTCCGTGCTGTGGGAGGCCACCGGCGAGAACATCGGCTTCGCGGAGTGGCTGCTGATCGGTTTGCCGCTGGCGATCGTCTCCTCCCATCTGGCCGCCGAGGTGGTGCTGTTCACCACGACGAAGCGGGCGGACCGCACCGGCCCGGTGCATATCACCGCCGAGGAGATCCAGGAGCACACCGAAGCCCCGGTGCTCGGCCCCTGGTCGCAGGCGGAGGCGCGGTGCGCGCTGCTGCTGGCGACCGTGGTGGCGCTCTGGTGCAGCGAGCCGCTGCACCGGGTGCCGCCGGCCGTGGTCGCGCTGATCGGCGCGGTGGTCGCCTCGTCGCCCGCGCTCGGCACCGTACGGCTGAAGGAGGCACTGAAGACGGTGCCCTGGTCGATGCTGCTGTTCATGGCCGCGACGATGGCCATGGGTGTCGCGCTCGCCGACTCCGGGGCCGCGAAGTGGCTGGTCGGCGGGGTGCCGCTGGATGTGCCCGCCTGGGCGTTCCTCGCGGTGGTGGTCGTGGTGTCGACCCTGGCGCATCTGGTGTTGCAGTCCCGTTCGGCGCGCTCGTCGGTACTGGTCCCACTGGTCGTGGCGGCGGCGGTGGGCGCCGGGGTGAACCCGGTGGCCGCGGCGCTGGCGTCCACGGCGGCGGCCGGGTTCTGCCATACGCTGCCCGCCTCCGCGAAGCCCGTGACCCTCTACTCCGACATACCGGATATCCCCACCTACACCCCTCGCGATCTGCTGCGGATGTCCGCGGTGCTGGCGCCGATGACCGCCGCGCTGGTGCTGCTCTTCGCGGTGGCCGTCTGGCCGCTGGTCGGTGTCCCCGTCACCCCCTGACCACGGCCGGACCCACCCCCTCACCCTCAACTGTTCACCACCCGTACCGGGAGTTCATACGATGCTGACCCGATTCGCCGTCGCCCCCAGCGGCTTCAAGGAGTCCCTGTCCGCCCAGTCCGCGGCGGAGGCCATCGCCGCCGGTGTCCGCCGGGTGGTCCCCGGCGCGGAGATCGACCTCATCCCCCTGGTGGACGGCGGGGAGGGCACCGCCGAGGCGCTGGCCGCGGCCTCCGGCGGACGGCTGGTACGGCTGACCGCCACCGGGCCGACGGGCGATCAGGTGCCCACCCACTTCGCGATGCTCGACAAGTACACCGCCGTGGTGGAGATGGCCGCGGTCGCCGGTCTCTCGCTGGTGCCGCGCGATCTGCGGGACCCGGCCGCCACCACCACCTACGGCGTCGGCGAGCTGATCCGGGCCGCGCTCGACGAGGGCGCCCGGGAGATTCTGGTGGGCTGCGGCGACTCCGGCACCTCGGACGGCGGCGCGGGCGCCCTCCAGGCCCTCGGGGCGCGGCTGCTCGCCGCGGACGGCACGGAACTCGGGCACGGCGGCCGGGAGCTGCTCCGCCTCGACCGGATCGACGTCTCCGGGCTCGACCCGCGGCTGGGCCGCACCGACATCAGGGTCGCCTGCAATCCGTTCAACGTGCTGTGCGGGGAGCGGGGCGTGGCCCGGGTCTTCGGCCCGCAGAAGGGCGCGACGCCCGAGCAGGTCGAGCAGCTCTCGGCGGCGCTGGAGCACTGGGCGGACGTCCTCACCCGTGATCTGGACGTACGGGCCGATCTCTACGAGGGCCCGGGGACCGGGGCGTCCGGCGGGCTCGGCGCGGGGCTCGCGGCCCTCGGCGCCTCGCTGCTGCCGCGCTTCGAGGTCCTCCTGGACCATCTCGACCTGGACGCCCGGCTGGCCCGGGCGGATCTGGTGCTCACCGCGGAGGGGGCGCTGGACCACCAGACCCCGCGCGGGAAGGTGCCCGCCGAGGTGGCCCGGCGGGCCAAGCGGTACGGCCGGCCGGTGCTGGCCCTGGCGGGCACGATCGGGGAGGGCGCGCACCAGGTGCGGTCGGCGGGGGTGGACGCGTACAGCTCCATCCTCCCGGCGCCGGTGACGCTGACCGAGGCCCTCGGCCGCGGCGGGGAGTTCCTCGCCGACGCGACCGAGCGGGCGCTGCGGATGGTGCTGATCGGGACCCGGATCCCGGAGCGTCAGCCGGTGGGCGCGGTGGCGGCGGGCGCGCCGGGGTCCGGCACGCAGCGGCCGTCCTCGGTGCGGTAGCTCCAGCGGGCGCCGTCGGTGACCAGCTCACGGACGGCGCCGAGGAAACGGTCCAGGTGCTCGTCGGGCGTACCGGCGCCGAAGCTGACCCGGATGGCGTTGAGCGAACGCTCGCCCGGCTCGGCCTCGGGGGCGCCGCACTCCCCCGGGTCCTGCGGGTCGCTGCCGAGCAGGGTGCGGACCAGCGGGTGGGCGCAGAACAGGCCGTCGCGGACGCCGATGCCGTACTCGGCGGAGAGGGCGGCGGCGAAGTGCGAGCTGTTCCAGCCCTCAACGACGAACGAGATCACACCGACCCGCGGGGCGTCGTCGCCGAACAGGGAGAGGACCTTCACCTCGGGCACCTCGGCGAGCCCGGCGCGGACCCGGGCCACCAGCGTCTGCTCCCGCTCGACCAGGTCGTCGAACCCGGCGTCGGTGAGGGCGCGGCAGGCGGCGGCGATCGCGTAGACGCCGATCACATTGGGCGAACCGGCCTCGTGGCGGGCGGCCGTGGTGTGCCACTCGACCTCGACGCCGCCGTCGGCGCGGCGGGCGACCTTGCGGGAGGCGCCGCCGCCCGCGAGATACGGATCGGCGTCCCGCAGCCAGTCGGCGCGGCCGGCGAGGACGCCGGAGCCGAAGGGCGCGTACAGCTTGTGGCCCGAGAAGCAGACCCAGTCGACATCCAGTTCGCGGACCGACACCGGGTGGTGCGGGGCGAGCTGGGCGGCGTCGAGGACGATCCGGGCGCCGTGGGCGTGCGCGGCGGCCGCCAGCTCCTTCACCGGCCACAGCTCACCGGTCACATTGGACGCGCCCGTGACGCAGACCAGCGCCGGACCGTACGGGTCCCGGTCGGCGAGCGCCCGCTCCAGGGTGTCCACGGCCTCCCCGGGGGTCCGGGGCGCGTTGAGGTACGTCACCCGGGCATCGCGCCACGGCAGCAGGGACGCGTGGTGCTCGGTCTCGAAGACGAAGACCTGGCAGTCGGCGGGGAGCGCGGCGGCGAGGAGGTTCAGGGAGTCGGTGGTGGAGCGGGTGAAGACGACCTGGTCGCCGTCGCGGCAGTCGAGGAACCCGGCGACCGTGCGGCGGCTGTTCTCGAAGAGGTCGGTGGAGAGCTGGGAGAGGTAGCCCGCGCCCCGGTGGACGCTGCCGTAGTAGGGGGCGTACGCGGCGACGTCGTCCCAGACCCGCTGGAGGGCGGGGGCGCTGGCGGCGTAGTCGAGGGCCGCGTAGGTCACCTCGCCGCCGGTCACCAGCGGGACGGTGACATCGCTGCCGAGCACCGGGAGGGGGGCGTACGCGGTACCGGCGACGGCGGTGGCGGTGGTGGCGACGGGCTGCGGACACACGGATGCGGACATGACGAACTCTCCCGGGAGGGCAGGCGGAATGAAGGCTTCAAGGCCCCGCACGGCACGCGGAAGGACAACGGACGGCGCATGCGCGCCGGGCGTTCCGGGGTACGGGGATGTGCTGAAGAAGGGGCTACGAGGCCCTATCGCATTCGCTTGCTCACGAGGCTGCTCCCTTGAGGACCAGGACCCCAGGGTGTCGCAGGGGTCCGCGCTTGCCGCGGGCCTCGCTGCCCACGGCCTGGTCTTCACCCGGGGCACCCCGCCACGGACGGAGGGTTGCCGGACAGCGGGCCGGGGCCGTAGTCGCTGTCACTCATGACCTGGCCCAAACCGTATGCGACAGCCCGCAACCCCGCAACCCCCGTCCGCTATCCGGACCATCCCTCGGCGCGGGTACGCATCAGGGGCGGGCACTCCGGGGCGCCCGGCCCCTGAACCGGTCGCGCTGCCTCGGGTCTTCTTCTCCGGCAGGGTGCGGTCGAGGTCCTAAGGGGCGCTGGGGGTCCCCCCACGCCGTCAGGCGTAGGGGGCGGAACTGCGCGAACGGCCCACGGCGGCTCGGAGTCGGAAATCGGCCCCGCCGGGCACGGCGCTCGCCGTCGAGGACCGGGCGGGCGGGGTGACCCGGGGCCCCCGGCGCCGGGGGCGCCCGGCTGGCAAGGCACGGGTGGCCTTACGACTCCGCCGCAACAGCGGGACGCACCACCGGCCGACCCGGCGGGCGTCACCACCGCACCCACAGGCAGAGGCCGGCCCGGCACCGCCGAAGGCGAAGTCGTCACACCCCACCGTTGCGGCGGAGAAGGGGGACGCACCCGGCCCCCATCCCCCACGCCTGACGGCGTGGGGGATGGGGGGCCGGTAACCCGGCCCCCGGGGACCAGGGCGGCCAGATCCGCGGTGATGGTGCCGGGGCCGCAGCCGATGTCCAGGATCCGCATGGCGGGCCGGAG